>JBJXFC010000359.1:0-5404 GCA_046153915.1 Flavobacteriales bacterium | reverse complement strand
GTTGCCACTTGCCACTTGGAATTATAGTTGAGAAACACAACGAAAATTTCGAAGCACATGTAGCGATGGCAAAAACGTGGGATGCGCCACTTATGCAATTCAAAAAATCGGGCTCCGATGCAGAAACGTTGATCGAAGAAATTTTGAAGACCTTACAAACATGAAAAAATCACTTTTTATTTCCGGCATGCTTCAGCCCGACCTTCGTAAGGCGCTCTTTTCTCAAGGCTTCCAGATTACAGAATTGCCCATGATCCGCACCGAAGCAATCGCGTTTGACCCAAAGATTCCGGAATGTGAATGGATCTTTTTTTCTTCCAAAAATGCAGTACAGTATTTCTATGCTGCAAATCCAATTACACAAGATCAAAAACTTGCTGCAATTGGAAAAGCAACTGCAAGGGCGGTCAGGAAATTTGGTCCTTGCGACTTTTGTGGAGAAACCAATGATATTGGTTCCGTAGCTTCAGAATTTGTAAAGCAAATTGGCAATGCCCGCGTGCTTTTCCCTCAATCAAGTCAAAGTTTGCGTTCAGTGCAAACACTTCTAAATGCATCGCAAGTTATCGACTTGAATTGTTACCATTCGGTTCCCAACTCTTCTAAAATCGATTTTCACACGATCTGCATATTCACCAGCCCCTCAAATACCACGGCCTATTTTGAGAAAAATGAAATAGTATCAGATCAGAAGGTTATTGCCTTTGGCCAGAGTACAGCAAATGCCCTCATGGAAAGAGGCGTTAAAGATGTGATTATACCCGGTTCATTGGAAACCAAGACCTTATTGGACACAATATTACGATCTTCTATCAGTTAAGGGACAGCCTCCTTATTTTTACCCCAGAATGAATCTGCCTCCAATTATCAAACGTATTGCTTTTATCCTACTTATCGTGTTTGCCGGGCAAGTAGCCTCTATCGCTCAAACAGTTCCTGCAACCACTACGGAAGAAGATCTCACCCCCAAGTATGTAAACGAGTTTCTGAACATTGGCGTAGGTGCACGTGCGCTCGGTATGTCATTGGCTCAAGTGGCGTCTGTAAATGACGTTACAAGTGGATACTGGAATCCAGCCGGCTTAAATAACATCGGGAGTGATTTGCAGATAGCAGCAATGCACAGCGAATATTTTGCCGGAATTGCCAAATATGATTATGCTGCCATTGGTAAATCCATTGATAGTTTGAGCGCCGCAAGTATTTCTTTCATCCGATTTGGCGTGGATGATATTCCCAACACTACAGAGTTGATTGATGCGGGCGGAAACATCAACTATGACCGAATTACAACCTTTAGCGCAGCAGACTATGCGTTCATTTTTTCATACGGAAGAATGGGATTTCCGCGCAACCGCAGCATACGAAATACATCAGTGCTCGTTAATGACCCCAACAGACGTGGAAATCGATTTCGCTGGGGTGCTAATCTCAAAATCATTCACCGGCAGGTTGGTGATTTTGCAGGATCATGGGGTTTTGGATTTGACCTCGGCGCGCAGATGGACCTTGGAAAATGGAAATTGGGTGCAATGGCCAAGGACATTACCTCCACCTTTAACGCATGGAGTTTTAGCCTCGATGAAAAAACAAAACAGGTATTTGAACAAACCGGAAATGAATTGCCACAAAACGGTTTAGAAATTGCCTTGCCCCAATTGATCTTGGGAGGAGGACGAGAATTTCAGATTAAAAAAGTAAGCATTCTGGCAGAAACAAATGCCATCATCACAACCGATGGCAAACGCAACACATTGGTATCTTCCAATCCATTCAGTATTGATCCCAACATTGGAGTAGAAATCGCTTACAGCAAAATAATTTACCTTCGACTGGGATGTGGAAACGCACAGCGCGTGAAAAATTTTGATGGATCAGATGCCTGGACAGTTCAACCCAACCTTGGACTTGGACTGCACATCAAAAATCTCCATCTCGATTATGCCTTGTCTGATATCGGCAATGTGAGTGATGTGTTATATAGCAACGTCTTCTCGCTGAAATACGATATCTACAAGAAGTAACCCAATCGGAATTCAGGACTGGAAGTAACACGGCATTGAGAAAAAAGAGCTTGAAGTAGGATGACTTTACGCTTAGTTGACTAACACAACGAATGCATTTCTCGTCACACGATTTACAAGTCTAGTGTCTGGCTTCTGGAGTCTGTAATTTTTGTTTCTACTTCGCTTCAGTCACAGTCATCTCGGTATTGTACGCATCAGCGGCAAACCACAATTCATCTTCCTTGGGAGTTTCCATAAAGTAACTGCTACCGCCAATTACAATACCAAAGGCCATAAACGGATTAAACTTTACAGCACCGCCCGACTGGCGAATTACATCGTAGGCAACAACTCCCGAACCAAGACCCAGCAATCCCATTTGAAGCCATTTGTAGCGACGGTATTTTTTCAAATGTTTCATGCTTTCTTCATTGTCCTGGAGATCAATGCGCAGGTTGCCATATGTTGCTTCACGCACTGGCTTTTCGTCAATATTGTAGTATTCATACATCTTACCTGATGCCAGCATGGGATCCTGCATAGTTGCATCTTCACCGGTTTTTAATTCATTTCCACCATAAATATCCATTTCAATTTCTTCGTACAAACTCATTCTTCCTTTGCGAATGCGCAATGCATAACGCTCTGCATTTTCTCCATGAACTTTCGAAAGATTGGCGAAAAAACCATGAGAGTTTTGGAAAAATTTGACTTCATCGCTCGTGTATGCCGAACCATCCATAAAAAATTGGGCTTGTTTTAATGTGGGAGCCTCATATTTCAATTCAATACCGTTCACCACTTCACCACTGAATAATATTAGACGGTGATCAAGTTTATCGATCGTAAGTTGAGCTGTGATGGATAGCGATCCGAATAGCGCGGTGGATAAAATCAGTATTCTCATGCGAATAAAATATGGAGTTAACAGCGCATTCTACGGTAGAAATCTGAAAACGTTACCCTTGAAATCAGACTTGTGCATGAGTCTGGAGAAAACTTTGTCTGGCGCGACTTTCCGCTGCAATCAGAAAACAATCAATGTGCTGGCTCCACGGTTTGTTTTTCAAGAAAATCGCGGATAACAGCGCTCACTTCCCTGCCCATTTCATAGGCTGCAAAATGACCGCCACCATCCAAAAAAACGGCATGAGGTATCCGGGATTTCTTAAACAATTTGTCTTTGCTCCCAATAATCTGAATATATGGACCAAAGGGTTCCTGTATGTTTTTCCAGCCAAGCACTGTATCAATAGAAAAATGAAGAAATTCGGGACCATTCCCTTTGAGCATATCGTAGAACAAGGCGCGTTGTTCTTTGGTCTTGAATCCCATAAACAAATCGGCCAGAGAAGATATTCGCATCACCGCGCCCGGAGTAAGCACTTTGTGAATGCGCAAACCGTCAAAAAACTTCAACACGGCTGGGAACTGATGTCTTCCGGTGGGAGCCGAAACCAAAATCGTTGCCCGTGGTTTGATAAGATGCGACAATTCACTTGCAACCATTCCACCCATGCTACTGCCAATAATTACGTTGTCAGTTGTTTTGATTTGTTCGGCAAGAATGGCGGCGTATTCCGCAAGACTTTTTGCTTTGCCATGAGGCCACCAGTTGAGCTTGTGCATTTCACCCGGCAAGTCAAAATGAGTATAAAGCCTTTGGTCGGCACCCATTCCGGGTATGAGATAAAAATCTGGCATTGGAACTTGAGTCAGCCAAAGATAACAGGTTCGGTTGTTCAAAGTCGCCGCGGGAAGTCATAAACCAAAATCTTTAAAAACCGACGTATTTCGAAAAATTCGAAATTTCGCTCTTTAACAAAATGAACTCCCACATTTGCAGCCTCCCAAATAAAACGCTCTCTCATGCACAATTTCCCCACCCCATCTTAGCCGGATTATCTTTCGATCCGGACCATTTCCCGATAAACTTAACCTTATATCGGGAAATATTGGTTTGAATTGCAAAGCAGGCAACTTCGGAAGCCAAATGTCCGCAGGGCATTTTTATGCCCTTTTCCACGAATTCCGAAACTTTTCAACGTTGTAAATAGGTTACAATCTCATTCACATACCTTGCGTCACAATAATAAAAATAAGTCCAAACAGTACAAAAAACTACGAATCATGGCAGACGTTAATAAAGAAAAGATGAAAGCGCTCCAGCTTGCATTAGACAAGATGGAGAAAACATATGGCAAAGGCGCCGTAATGAAACTGGGCGACAATGCAATAGAGCCTATGGAGGTTATTCCAACCGGATCCATTGGGTTGGATATCGCTCTTGGAATTGGCGGTTATCCCAAAGGGCGGATAGTTGAAATCTATGGTCCTGAGTCATCCGGTAAAACCACATTGGCCATCCATGCCATTGCAGAATGTCAGAAACAAGGTGGAATCTGCGCAATCATTGATGCCGAGCACGCGTTCGATAAGTTCTATGCAGAATCACTTGGAGTTGACACACAGAATCTTCTGATCTCACAGCCAGACAATGGTGAACAGGGATTGGAAATTGCCGACAACCTCATACGTTCCGGGGCAATAGACCTGATCGTAATTGACTCCGTAGCCGCGCTTACTCCCCGCTCCGAGATTGAGGGAGAAATGGGTGATTCCAACGTGGGTGTTCAGGCCCGCCTCATGAGCAAAGCCCTGCGCAAATTGACTGGTACAATCAGTAAAACCGGATGTTGCTGCATTTTCATCAACCAGCTTCGCGAGAAAATCGGCGTGATGTTTGGCAATCCGGAGACGACTACGGGCGGAAATGCATTGAAGTTTTATGCTTCCATTCGCCTGGACATACGCCGCACGGCTCAAATCAAGGACGGCGAAAGTGCTGTTGGTAACCGCACGAAGGTAAAAGTGGTGAAAAACAAAGTTGCACCTCCCTTCCGACTAGCCGAATTCGACATCATTTTTGGTCATGGAATCAGCAAAATTGGCGAGATGATCGACATTGGTGTAGACCACGCTGTGATTAAGAAAAGTGGCTCATGGTTTAGCTATGGCGATACCAAATTGGGTCAGGGTCGTGATGCCGTTAAACAACTTTTGGATGATAACCCAGAGTTGATGGAAGAAATTGAATTGAAAGTTCGCGAATCTATTGCCGCCAAGGCCACAGCAGCAGTTGCCTGATTTGTGTAATTATCACTGATATTTGGCCCGTGGTATTCCCACGGGCCTTTTCTTTTACCGATATTCGGAACCTCAAGTATGATGTACAAAAAAATCTTCTTTTTTCTTTCGGTGACATTGCTGATAATGTCAATTGCAAGCTGTGATGACACTAAAGTCACAGAAACTCCTTCTGCAACAACAGAAAATGCCGCAAATGGTGATCAACCAGATTCTTTGCTTCAAGCACTAAATAAAAGAATCGCAGATGA
>JBJXFC010000358.1:0-4988 GCA_046153915.1 Flavobacteriales bacterium | reverse complement strand
TGCCGAGAGGAGCCAAGTTGATAGCACGTGGCACGGCTGGACATGGATCAGTTCCGCTGCAAGACAATGCCATCGTGCATCTCTCGCAAGCGATTTCAAAAATTGCCGCATGGCAAACTCCCATGCGGTTGAATGAAACAACCCGCGCGTTTTTTACTCGACTGGCATCCGTCAGTGCGCCAAGCGATGCCGCCCGTTACCTTGCTGTGGTGAACGACAAGGAGGCTGAAAAAGCACAAGAATACTTCGCGGCCAAAGAACCACGCATGTACTCCACGCTTCGCACGTCTATTTCTCCTAATATTTTTAAGGGTGGCTATTTGAGCAACGTAATCCCCAGTGAAGCCGAAGCCACATTGGATATTCGCGCTTTGCCCGATGAAGACATGTCAGCGCTATTAGCTGAAATGAAGCGCGTAATCAACGACTCACAACTCGAGATCGTTGCGAATACAAAAAACCTGCGCCCATCAGCCAGACCCTCACGGTTAGAATCGGATGCCTTTAAAATAACCGAAGCCGCGATTAAGAAAATTTACAACACCGTTACAATCCCAACCATGCCAACAGGCGCCACCGATATGGCATTTTTGCGTGCAAAAGGTGTAGAGTGCTATGGCATCGGCCCAATGACGGATATAGAAGATGGCCCTAAAGGTTTTGGCGCCCACAGCGACCAGGAGCGCATCCTGGAAGAATCGCTGCACAAGTTTGTTCAGTTTAACTGGGAAGTGATTGTGAATTTGGCGAAGGCGAACTAGGTGGTGGAAAAAGTTTTCTAATCCACCAATACGGGTCTTGCCTCAACCGACTTAGCGGCTGCTTCTAAAATCTCGAACGCACTTTCTGCTGTTCTGTTCTCGGTATCCAGTGTAGGATTAATTTCAACAATTTCCCATGCACACACACGGGGGTCTTTGCAAAGCTCGGCATTGATCACTTTTGCTTCCTCTACGGTAAGTCCATTGGGTACCGGTGTGCCAGTGCCGGTTGAAAAGCGGCTGTCAATGGCATCTACATCAAATGAAACATAAATCAAGTCACAGTGATCGAGCATCTGCAATACTTTTTGAGCCATTTGTTCAGCTCCGAATTTCTTGATGTCTTCTACTTCAATAAAGTTGATGTTATTTTTATTGATCAAATAGTTTTCCGGTTTCTCAAAATCACGAACAGCAATGTACACGAGATCTTCCGAGTTAATTTTTGGCCCCTGCATGCCCACATTCTTGATCTGTTCCCAGTAGTCTAACGTCTCACCACGCGGGTCATTTACTTTACATTCAAAGTTGTCGAGGCCAAGTGCCATGGCGAGTGGCATTCCATGCATATTGCCAGAAGGAGTTGTAAAAGGCGTATGCATATCGGCATGGGCATCGATCCACACAACGCCCAATTTCTTTTTTGGGTATGCCTTCTTAATGCCTGCTATGGTACCGTAGGCTGTAGAATGATCACCCGCCATAATCAATGGAAAGAAATCATCGAACAGCTGCTCATATACCTCCAGACAAACACGTTCTTCCATGATCAAAACGCCATCAATGAACTTGGCATAGGCATGCTCGGCTCCATCAAAAAGCAATTCGTTGACATTCTCAACTTCAATCGAATCGTATTTTCTGAACAAATCCGACTTCAAATCCAGGCTGGCGATCTTCATCGCCTCCACGCCCAAACTGGCACCGCGTGTTCCGGCACCGATTTCTGACTTTACCTCAATGATTTTTATTTCTTTCCCCTTCACAAAAATATGATTTGTATAAAATGATTAACTACCGGTAAAAACGAACGTTCTTTGGCTAAATCCCGTCAGAAATCGGGGAGCGCATGTGCGATTGCAAAAACCAAGGAACTGTAGCTAACCATACCTTTTGAATTATTGCAAAGATGGCAAAATTATGGCAATATTGCACCCAAATTTTTAGGTTGTTGGTTGATCGCTCAGCGTTGTTCGAAGACCTCCACCAGCCCACCACCGAACAACTAGTAAAGAAATGAAGAGCTATCGCGAATTAATTGAACAAACCTTCGAATTTCCACAAAAGGAATTTAAGGTAAGAAACCATGAATTGTTGTTTAATGATGTACCGTTGATGGATATCATCAAGCAATATGGAACGCCTGTAAAAATCACTTATCTCCCAAAGATCAGTGAGAATATCCGATTTGCAAAAGCAGCTTTTAACAACGCCATGGAGCGGTTTAAGTACAATGGCACCTATACTTATTGCTATTGCACCAAATCTTCACACTATGATTTTGTGCTCGAAGAAGCGTTGAAGAACGACATCCATATCGAAACTTCATCAGCCTTTGATATCCCAATTGTTCGTACACTTTACGGTCGGGGAAAAATCAGTAAAGAGACGTTTATCTTGTGCAATGGATTTAAAATGCCTAAGTACCGGGATTATATCACGGAACTCTTAAACGATGGCTTCAATTGCATGCCTATCCTCGACAATTTAAGTGAAATCGATACCTACGAAAAGAATGTTACAAAGCCTTACAACGTAGGTATTCGTGTGGCTGCCGATGAAGAACCTAAGTTCGAATTTTACACCTCTCGCCTTGGCATTCGCTACAATGACATTAACACTTTATACAAGGAAAAAATTGCGACCAGTAACAAGGCATCACTTAAGTTATTGCATTTTTTTATAAATACCGGAATAAAAGACACAGCTTACTACTGGAGTGAATTGAGCCGATTTATTTTCAAGTACTGCGAAATGAAAAAAATCTGTCCTACACTTGATTCGATTGATATTGGTGGCGGATTTCCAGTAAAGACTTCGTTGACGTTTCAGTATGACTACAAATACATGATTGAACAAATCGTGGAGAACATCAAGTGGATCTGTGAAAAGAACAACGTACCCGTACCCAACATCTTCACCGAGTTCGGCAGCTTTACAGTAGCCGAAAGCGGAGCCGTACTTTATTCTGTAGTAGATCAAAAACTACAAAACGACAAAGAGCTTTGGTATATGATTGATGGCTCGTTCATCACGCATTTGCCCGATGTGTGGGGAATGAATCAAAAGTATATTTTGATGGCATTGAACAAGTGGGACGACCCCTATCACAAAATAAATATTGGAGGTCTTACCTGCGATAGCCAAGACTATTATAATTCCGAAGCACATACGGGAGAAGTTTTCCTACCGATGATTACTGACGAAGAGCCTTTGCATATTGGCTTTTTCCATACGGGAGCCTATCAGGAATCACTGGGTGGTTATGGAGGCATCCAACACTGTCTGATACCTGCACCCAAGCACGTGCTCATCGACCGAAATGAAGATGGTGAACTCTCTACCGAACTTTTTGCCAGCGAACAAACCAGCGAGAGCATGATGAAAATATTAGGCTATGAGGAAGCTCATGCACCGAAACGTCAGAAACCAACCAAGTTAAAGGTGACAGGTTCGGTTTAGACGAAAGGAATTCTAACTATCAATCATTTATCTGGGGAACGCTCCGCCTTGAGTTTCCTTAAAATCAACTGGCACTGTGAAGTCAACCGTATTGAGTTTTTCGCGTTTGATGTCCGCTATCTCCATTACGATTTTTGCTTCCTGAACACTCATTTCAATTTTCAAAGGAACACCTTCAATTCCATCATAAAACAACGACTGCCCACCGCCCATCATTCGCTGTTTTGTTAAACTTTTAACGTCCAAATCTTTAATTTCAGTGGTGGTCCAGTATACTTGGTTGACTGTCTCCTCATTTTCGGTGACAGCTGCGATGTACTTTGTGCAGGTATATCCCAGGATCTTGGCGGTTTCTTTCGTTTTGGTGACACTCACAGAAAGGGCATTTGTTTGCCGGCTCGAATTTGCGCCAGTCAATACCGAAAACGTTTTGTTCTTCCGGTCTAATCGAACAGTCTTGTCTTGCTCTTTTAAAAACAATATCTCCATTTGCATTGCGCCTCCCTCCATCGTAGCAAGTGTATTTCCTTCTTTCACCTTTACGGTAAATCCGGTGGGTACCAACGAAGACATATCCGGGGTAGCTCCACCCTGCATCTGTTTTAACATATTTTCCATTTGTGATTTCATCTGTGGATTGGCATCCATCAGTGCCTTCGTTTGCGGATCGCTCATTTTCTCCATCATTTCTTTCATCTTGGCCTGCACGGCAGGATCTTTCAACATCTGCATGCCCTGGTCTAACTGCGTCTTCATAGCGGGGCTCATTTCCGTTTTCATTGACCACCGAAGGATACCTTCAAAGGTTTGGCTAGAGGCGCCAATAGATACAAGCAAAAGGGAAAAGCAAAGTAATTTTTTCATGTGTTAATATTTATTATCAGACACTACCTATAATCAAAGATGCGGCCTCTTTCAAATTCATGCAAGCAAAGTCCGCTTTATTCTCGGGCTCAATGTCGTGGCCTATTTGAATGGTTCGCAAACCCAACTGCCTGGCTGGAATGATGTCTCTGCCGCGATCGCCCACCATCCAGGAAGCGGAAAAATCAATGCTAAATTTGGCTCTGGCCTTTTCAAACATGAGCGTTCCCGGCTTGCGGGCCAATGAGGCCGAAACGGTCGGGTGACAAGGTGAAAAATAAAAATGATCAATGAGATGCCCACAAGCATCTTGCAAATATTGATGGCAGGCTTCCATTTCGGCCTGCGTATAAATTCCCTGTGCTATACCTGATTGGTTGGTGACCACCACCAGCAAATACCCGCCAGACTTCAGTTTGCGTAGCGCTTCCAGCACTCCGGGCAAAATCTTGAAATTATCAACACGGTAGGTATAATTTGGGTTGTCTTCGTTTAAAACACCATCGCGATCTAGAAAAACACATTTTGTCATGCCGTAAAACTAACCAATTGTATAAACGTTCCTTTTTTATAGTTTTGTTATCAACTTGACTTACACAAACTAAATTAGCTGTCAGTTTGAGCCTGTCGAAAACTGACCATTCTTGCTACGAGTCGACTTCGATAAACTCAGTCTGACAT
>JBJXFC010000349.1:0-18663 GCA_046153915.1 Flavobacteriales bacterium | reverse complement strand
ACCCATTACAAAACCGATTATGATCGGAGTAACGATGGTGATAACCCCTGGCAACATCATTTCACGAAGTGCTGCTGCGGTCGAGATTTCTACACATTTGCCGTATTCTGGTTTGCCGGTGCCTTCCAGGATCCCAGGGATTTCGCGGAACTGGCGGCGAACTTCGTTCACCATTTGCATAGCAGCTTTACCTACTGAATTCATAGCGAGCGCTGAGAATACCACTGGTATCATTCCCCCAATAAACAAAGCAGCAAGTACTTTGGCGTCAAAAATATTGATACCCTTGATGCCGGTGAAGGTCACGTAGGCAGCAAATAAAGCCAGGGCTGTCAATGCAGCGGAAGCGATGGCAAATCCTTTTCCAATAGCTGCGGTTGTATTTCCAACAGAGTCAAGGATGTCTGTTTTTTCGCGCACATCGGCAGGAAGTTCACTCATTTCAGCAACTCCACCCGCATTGTCAGCGATTGGTCCGAAGGCGTCGATAGCCAATTGCATGGCTGTATTTGCCATCATTGCCGAGGCTGCAATACCTACACCATAAAAACCAGCGAGGGCATAACTGGCCCAGATAGCACCTGCAAAAAGAATTACCGGCATTGCGGTTGAAAGCATACCAGTGCCAAGACCGGCAATAATATTTGTTGCTGCGCCCGTCGCAGATTTCTGCACGATACCCATAACAGGGCGTTTGCCAAGACCTGTATAGAATTCAGTGATGTAAGAAATAGCTGCGCCAACTGCCATACCAATAACTGTAGCCCAGAATACATTCATGGAGCTGGTGGTAATATCGGAGAATTCACCTGCATTAAATACGTGCATGGTCATCGTTTCAGGCAAACACATCATAATAAGGAAATAGGTGGCTATACCAGACAGAATGATAGAAGCCCAGTTGCCCAGATTCAAAGCACCCTGAACAGCATTGGTGTCCTGTTTTCCCGTTGTACTAAGCCGAACAAAATAGCTTGAAATGATTGAGGCCAACAATCCAGCTCCCGCAATAAGCAAAGGAAGGAAAATGGGTCCCATACCACTGAATGGAATGCCAACGATTGTGCCGTCATGTGACGCCATAAAATCGCGAATTACATAATTTCCCAATACCATGGAAGCGAGCACTGTTGCCACATACGAACCAAACAAGTCTGCTCCCATGCCGGCCACGTCACCTACGTTATCCCCAACATTATCTGCAATGGTAGCTGGATTGCGCGGATCATCTTCCGGGATTCCGGCTTCCACTTTTCCAACGAGGTCAGCACCAACGTCTGCGGCTTTGGTATAGATACCACCACCAACGCGCGCAAAAAGAGCAATACTCTCTGCACCAACACTAAATCCGGCGAGCACCTCGAGAACCTGTGTCATATCATCAACACCATTTGGACCGTATGTACCTCCCATGAAATACATGAAGAAGATAATAAAAAGCATACTCAAACCAAGAACTGCAAGACCTGCTACACCGAGTCCCATTACAGTACCACCAGTGAAGGAAACCTTGAGTGCCTGAGCGAGCGAAGTCCTTGCGGCCTGTGTTGTGCGCACGTTTGCTTTAGTGGCAATGCGCATGCCGAAGAATCCAGCCAAAGCGCTGAAGAAACAGCCTATTACAAAAGCAACTACAATAAGCCAATGCGAGTTGGGCGCTTGTGTTGAAAGAACTCCCAAACCTATACCGGCAATCACCACGTAGATGGCGAGAATGCGGTATTCTGCTTTGAGGAAGGCCATGGCACCTTCAGCCACATAGCCTGCAATTTCTTTCATGCGGTCGTTGCCCGCATCTTGTTTGGTTACCCAGGCACTTTTAATGGCCATTACGATCAAGCCCAAAACTCCAAGGGCGGGAACGATATAAATAAGCGAATCCATTGATATGATTTATAAGTATTTGGTTGCTGTTTCGGTTTTAGAAAGCGGGCGCGAATATAGGGTGCGAATGCAGAATGGTCAAAAGAGCGCTTTTTGACAGCGCATTGCATTGAAATACAGTAATTTAATTCGAGCCTGGTCGTGAGCTTATCCGGTGCGGGAGTCACGGCCTTACATACGCTCAGGCATAGATGCTCCAAGCAGATTCATGGAATTGCCAATTAACTTGCCTATGGCCTGTGTGACCTGAATTCTGAAATTGCGCATATCCTTGTTTTCCTCTCTGATAATGGGATTGTCGTGGTAATAGCCATTGTATTCCCGAGCCAATTCATAGCAGTAGTGGGCAATGGATGCCGGATTATATGCTTTGCCCGCTTCTTTCAGAATTTCTGGCCATTCGTACATTTTGCGGAGCAGGGTGATTTCGCGATCTCCTAAAAGTGGAATTAATGCCAGGTCATTAAAAGGAAAGGTGCTTTCAATTCCTTCGGTTTCAATAACTCTGCGCAGAATGGCTTTGGTTCTTACGTAGGTGTACTGAATGAAAGGCCCGGTGCTGCCATTAAAATCGATGCTTTCTTTCGGATTAAAAAGCATATTCTTCCTGGGATCAACCCGAAGAAGGAAATACTTCAACGCAGCCATACCAACAGATTCGTAAAGCGATTCTTTTTCGGATTTTTCAAGTCCTTCCAGTTTGCCCTGTTCTTCGGCCACCTCGCGCGCTACGTTCGTCATTTCATCCATGAGGTCATCGGCATCGACCACAGTGCCCTCGCGTGATTTCATTTTGCCTTCGGGCAATTCGACCATGCCGTAGCTCAAATGGAAACATTTATCTGCCTGACTAAATCCGAGGTGTTTCAGAATTTTGAATAACACCTTGAAATGATATTCCTGCTCATTGCCCACGGTGTAAATTTGCGATTCAAGATCAGGGAATTCACGGAATCGCAGTATGGCTGTTCCAATATCTTGAGTAATATACATCGCTGTGCCGTCTTTCCGTAGCAACGCTTTTTCATCAAGTCCTTCTGAAGTGAGATCGATCCAGATTGAGCCATCATCTTTTTGAAAAAAGACACCTGACTGAAGGCCTTTTTCGACTTCTTCCTTGCCCAAAAGATAGGTATCGCTTTCATAGTAGAGCTTATCAAAACGAACGCCCATTTTTTCGTACGTAGCGTTGAATCCGCTATACACCCAGCCATTCATCATCTTCCAGAGATCCATAACATCCTGATCGCGGTCTTCCCATTGGCGCAGCATGTTCTGAGCTTCTAGCATGATGGGAGATTGTTTTGCTGCGTCTTCTTCAGAAACTCCTTGAGCTATCAACTCCTTTTGTTCTCGTTTATACTGTTTGTCGAATTCGACGTAGTATTTTCCTACAAGTTTATCGCCTTTTAATCCGGTGGAATCAGGTGTTTCTCCACCACCAAATTTTTTCCAGGCAGTCATACTCTTGCAAATATGGATACCACGATCATTGATTATTTGCACACGTGTTACTCTATGTCCGCATGCTTCGAGTATCTTGCTTACAGAATGCCCCAGAAAAATATTGCGCAGATGGCCCAGGTGAAGAGGTTTATTGGTATTGGGTGAAGAATATTCAACCATGATATGACCTGCAGTATTGGGTAATGCAAAGCCAAATTTTTCCTGTTTCGAAACCGCGTTAAAAAACCTTAGCCAAAATGCCGTAGTCATCGAAATATTGAGAAATCCTTTTACAACATTAAATTCTTTGACATCCTCACAATTTTTTTTGAGGTATTCGCCAATCATTTGGCCTGTTTGTTCAGGACCAATTTTGGAAATTTTAGTGAGGGGAAATACAACAAGCGTTACATCTCCTTCAAATTCTTTGCGCGTTTGCTGCAGTTGAATGGAAGAAGATTCCAATTCGGTTTGAAATAGTTCTTGAGCAGCCTTCAGGGTGGCTGAGGTAATTATTTGAGCAATAGTGAATGTCATGATCGGGATTGTCGGCCGCGAATTTAAGGAACTTCGAATATCCTGATTTTATCAGGGAAATGGCTCATTTTGATGGATGGCAATTGGGGTCTTTTGGATATCACTAGCCGGTAAACAATAAAATAGCGTGTTCGATTTTGGAAGATCAGAACGTATCAAGACTAATCTGATTTGCAAGGAGGTCGTCCAGGGTTTCGCGTTTCCGAATGAGATGCGCCTTGCCTTCATGAACAAGAACTTCAGCTGGTCTGAAACGCGAGTTGTATTGAGACGCCATGCTGAATCCATATGCACCTGCATTGTTGAAAGCGAGGATATCGCCTTCTTTGACTTCACTCAATTTGCGATCCCATCCGAAAGTATCTGTCTCACAAATATATCCAACTACGGTATAAATGCGTTTAATACCATTGGGATTGCTCACATTGGTAATGTGATGATATGCATTGTACAACATCGGCCGAATAAGGTGATTTAATCCGGAATCAATTCCAACAAATACGGTTGCAGTTGTTTGTTTGAGTACATTCACTTTCGCCAGAAACGTTCCGCTGTTGCTTACAAGAAATTTACCTGGCTCAAACCACAATTCGAGATCACGGCCATAATTTTTGCAGAATTCGTTGAACCGCGATGTCAGTTTTTCACCTAGTTCTTCGATATCGGTTTCATAATCATCCGGCTTATAGGCCACTTTGAATCCGCTGCCAAAATCGATGAAATCGAGTTGATCAAACTGGGATGTAAATTCCAGCAAAATATCAGCACCACGCAGAAAAACGTCTACGTCCAGAATGTCACTGCCCGTATGCATGTGCAATCCATTGACACGAATCTGCAGACTTTTGATTATGCGCTCTACATGGCGCATTTGATGGATGGAAATTCCAAATTTGGAGTCGATGTGCCCGGTAGATATATTGATGTTGCCACCCGCCATCACATGCGGATTGATCCGAATACAAACGGGCACAGTTGCGCCAAACTCATGGCCAAATTGTTCGAGAATTGAAATATTATCGATGTTGATCTGGACACCTTCCTTCACTGCAAGCCGAATTTCTTCCATGCTCACACAATTGGGTGTATACATGATTTGAGAAGGGGCAAAACCTGCCTGAATGCCCAACCATACTTCCTGAATCGAAACAGTGTCCAATCCTGCGCCCAGCGATTTCAGAAAACGCAGGATGTTGATATTGCTATTGGCCTTGCATGCATATTTTATTTTGGTGCGTGTATTCTTAAAGGCACTTTCAAGTCGCTTGTATTGCCCGCGAATAGAATTCGTTTCGTAAACATAAATGGGTGTACCGAATTCTTGCACTAAAACATCTACCGAAACACCTCCAATGTGAAAACCACCAGTATCAAATTCCTGAATCATGCGGCAAAGTAAACTAATTTTTATGCATGCGACCGCAGCACGGTTCACAAACAATCAAATGAACATGTATTGCTGTGCTGCTGCGGCTATTCGAATTTAATCAGTCTCATCAATTGAACTCAGGGAATCGGCTGATGAAGTCATCGCGCTTTTTCTTGTTGCTGATTATCTGATAGCTGTATTTGAGTTTACCCTCCTCAAATCTACGCTTGTCATCTTTTACGGCAGCCAACACGTCGAGAAACTCTTTGTCACTGCTTATGATATTCATGATTCCAAGTTTGTATTCGAAGTAATACCATGTGCCGGGGTCGAGTTCGATGTACATGCGAAAGACATCCTGGCTATGGCGCTTTTCAATTTCAATTTTACCCTTAACATAACGGAATACTTGTTTTTTGTCCATGCTTCCGATACCAATTGGACCCACACTTTGGAAAGCTTCCTCTGCGGCATTCCAGGTCCATTTTACATCTGCGAGGCAAAACGTTTTCTGAAATTCTTCGGGTATGCGTTTTAATTGACCACCAAGTGCCAGGTCTGCAATAATTTTATCGGATTCTTTTTGTCCCAACATTTCGACAAGACTTTTCTCATATTTGGTTGTTGCGATATCAACTGGCTGCAGATTGGGCCATTTTTCAATTTGTTCGGCAATACGTTTCATGGCGCCTTCATCGATAGGAAAATTGACAAAGGAGGTTGTTTGTGAAACTACTTCTCCCTTCGCACTCTTGTAGCTCATATCTCCAACATTGGTCATCTTAAGCATGCCATAGTCTACATTAAAATCAACCTGTCCATCTCCTGTAAGTTCGCAGTTGGCAGTATTCAATACAACCAGATTTCCCTGGAGTTTTGGTTGTTTTATTTTTTCTTTCGAGCCCACAAGGTATCTTCTCGTGGCTTTGTCGTAAAACATAAATCCTGTAGCCTCCACGAGTCCGCGATCTTCGGCTTCCTGCTTCTGACTTAAGAATGCCGGGTAAACAGCCAGAGGACTATCTCCGGTAACGATCAAACCAACTCCGAGTTTTTCCATGTCCGTGTTGCGGAGAATGGTATCAACGGGAATATATATTTCCTCGGGATTGATCTCTGATTTGAATTTAAAATAAGTGCGGGCCATGTTCTCACAATTGTGCAGAATCTTCACGCCGCCATCAAATGTGAGGTATTTGGCATTTGCCTGTAGTTCAAAATTACCAAAGTACTCATACGAAGGAGACAGGAAGAAATTTTGCTCCAATGCAATTTTTCCCGAAGCAACAGTTTGGAATGAACTATCCGTTTTTATGGCGTCGAGGTGTATTACCTGGTCCTTCTTTGTTTCATCAACATACGTGTAATCACCGCTTCCATAGTAGCGTTTCCGGCCTTCAATTTTAACTTCTGCATTGAAAAGTTTGTGGTATTGAGTGATGTAGTTACTTAGAATCTGTGCCCGCATCAACGTCTGCATATTTGCGTGTTTCTCAATCACGACTTTCCCACTATCGGGCGTTATTTTCGAGTCTGCAACCACGATGTATTGAATTTTCTGGCACGTAAGCATGCTTTTTCTCAAGTCATATTTTGCTCGTGGAGAAAGAAAATTGAGTGAGTCCTGCCCTTCAGCGATCGAATAGAAGTTGGATCGTTTGAAATCGTCGTTTGTATCAATGGTGAGGTCATCTTTAGCTTGTCTGGATGAGGCCAGATCCATTTCTGCCCGGTCCATGTACCAGGTAAATTGGTCCATGTAGCAGATATACTGGTTGGTTGGGAATTCAATTTTTGTTTCACCACTATTGCTTTTAAACAGACCTTGTCTTTTGTCGAAGTCGACATTTGCATTCACATTGTCGGTCTTAAATGCAAGCGAATTGCCGTCATCCATACCTGCCAGTTGAAATGCTGCTGTATCAGCAAGAATTTTTCGGCGCGCATAATTAAAGTCATGCGAAGAAAGAGTGGCACCGCTAAACTTCATATCTCCCATACCCCGCATACCCGTCGGCTTTAGGCGCAAGGTACCTTCGAGCGTGGCTTCATTTTCGAAGAACTCAATTGGTTTGGCAATACTTTTTATTTTGAGTTGGTCTGGGTTTGCCAAAAATGTCAGCGCGGTAGTATCACATTTCGCTTTTGGAATTTCAACTTTGCCGCTTTGTTCGCGGTTGGTGAAACTTCGTGTTTTTCCAAGCATCGAATCAGGCAAATAGGTGAATTCATCTGAACTGGCAGAAGCGGTCAGGTAGTTAAAATCACCAGCTCCCTTTAAGCCAGAGTAATCGAGTTTTAGTTCAGCATTCACTTTGGCTTTTCCTGCATAAGCACTCATTCCTGCGGTGCCTGTGTTGCGCTTAAATCCAAGCGAATAGTCATCCATCAATACCAATGGCTCTTCGATATCAGGAAAAATACCTCCACTAACAAGTGTACCGTTAAATTTCAAATCCTTCTTGCTGAAGTTGTCGAGTGAGTCGATTGTAAATGGCTGCACCTGGTAGTAAAATTTATCGCGCTTGTATTGCCCTTGTTGAATGTCCGGCTTGTCCCAATACACATAGGACATTTTGGTGCAAGTGAAAATTGGATATTGGGGATAGGCATAACTGTGGTAACCGCCTTTATTGGTTGGAGAGTCGACTTTGATAAAACCGGCGATATCATGCAATACGTTTTTCAGACTTCGTTTCATAGGATTGCCATAATTATCGCGGCCCAGTGCTTCGTCTTCAACATAAATGCGACAAGAGTCAACCTTGAGCAGATCGAGCTGAAACTTCTCATACGAGAACGCATATTCGGTTCCAATGAATTCGAAATTACCAGCAAATACGCGGCCACCAAAAGTGAAGTCACGGTTCTTTTTAATGATAACCTCACCGTTTTGTGGCGTAATACGCACTTGTTGCGAATCACTCAATTGAAAATTCTCAACGCCCTTCAATTGCAGATCATAATTCAAAAGACTAAGCTGCGCGTTAAATCCGGAAGGCACTTGGCTGCTGAATTGAATTACATCATAGTCTCTTTTGCCAATATTGTTTTCAATGTACCAATACAATTTGGGTTCTACTTTGATAAGTCGCGTATTCAGATCGTATTTGATAAATCCTTTGTTGTTGAGATCGATAAGTACCTGATGCCATTGTTCTTCGCTTGAACGATGAAACTTGGCCAGATTATACGCTGTGAATTCTTTGGAATTGCTTTCGTCAGCATATTGTTTGATTTCATAAAGCGGGTGATTAAAACTAATTCCCATCATGCTGTCATACCGTTTCTTTTTGAAGAAGGTATTGGACTCAAATGCGCCATAACGCTGTTGACCGCCTTCAAGAGCTCCCATTTTGATAAGCGGATCATCGATGTTCCAATACAGAGCTTCAAAATACATATCAATGTTGTGAAATGAATTCTGAAATGGTGCCTTGCTAATTCCTTCTTCACTCCGAAGCAAAACGAGTTGACGTTTATTTTTTTCGAATGAGAGGTTCACGTCCGGGTGCGTTATAGAGTCTTTATCAATGATGAATGTAATGGCAGTATGTGGACCCGAAATGCGATCGGGTTTTATGTCGAATTGCAGACTTCGGGCTGTACAGAATTTTTTAGAATCGCGGTAAAAAGTCAAAAGAGCCGGTTCATCGATGGTTCCACTTCCGAGCAACTTGGTGCCAGCCATGGTGAATCCGCCGTCGTAATCAACGCCTTTAACGATATTCTGAATCTGAAGGCGTTTGTAGTAAGATTCAAATTTGGGATAGGTCGCATTCTCGGCTGATTTATCGGCCAGGATTTTTTCGGAAAGCTGACCGATAAGCGGCTTATCAAAGAACTCATTGTAAAAGATGACAGAATCAACCGTGAATGTTGATCCTTTAATCCGGATGTCGTAGTAGTTGATTTCAGCGTATGTTTTTGCAGGATCAAATCCGGCGCGTTCCCAGGTTACTTTGCCTTTGTTGCCAGCAAAACGTTCTGTAGTTGGGAAGTAATTTCCACCGGTATTGTATATGATCGAACTATCCCCACGACTATAACATTTGAGATTGAGCGATGGAAATTCAATGCGCGGAACGGAATCGAAGATAAATTTGTAGTTCGCATTGCTTGAACTCCACTTCAAACTTTCGGTTTCATAGAATGTGTTGTTCTCGAAAAGACCGGCAGATGCTTCCAGGTATTCACCCGTATAGCGTTTCATCTTTTTGTCGTCCATAATTTTCTTAAGAACAGCATGCCATTCTTTGAAATCTTCGTCTTTTTTTCCAGTTTGTGGAAATGCGATAATGGCGCGGAGGTAATTGTGGAAATCGGGATAGACCTTGTTGTTGTTTTTCAAAAACTGATTGAGGGTGGCATAAACCAGTTCTTGTTGAAGAGGTAAATACGCGGGCTCATCAATCCAGATAGGTGCAAATTTTTTCTCAATGAAGTCCTTTCCTTCATCGCGTCTTTCTTTCTTGAATAACTCAGTAAGTTCTTCAATGAACTTTTCTCCTTCAGTCGAAAACTCAGTAAGTTTCTGAGCATGTGACGTGCAGAGTATTGCAAAGAGGCATAAAAAAGCTGTAATTTTTCTGGTCATGATTTCCTTACATGGGCTCTAATCCCAAGTTTAACAATGGTAACGATGCTCTGGAACGGAAAATGATGCACTATGTGTAAAGATTCTCACGGTTTTTTTCACAAAAAGGATAATTAATCGGCTTATAAAACAAAAAACACGCCCAAATTTGCCAAAGCGACTACCAATGAAATATTCGATTTCCCTTTTCCTCTTGCAAGTGCTGGTATTTCAGGGATTCCTGTCAGGATGCCATTCTACCATGGCTGAAAACAGAAGCGATCAGAAGAAACCGGCCATGTCGAATGCCGACACCACCACCTTTATGCGAGGTTTAAGTTTTGTGGGCTCACCAGATCCTTGCACCGAAGCCGATTTTGACAGCGTGCTTGCAGTGGGTGCAGATTGTATTTCGCTTATGCCCTTTGCCTATGTGGATTCGAAAGAAGCAAAACTCAGTTACCAGAATCTGAAATGGCAATGGTGGGGTGAAAGCCCCCAAGGCGTTGAAACGTGCATCCAACATGCGAAAGCAAAAAATATTAGCTGCATGATCAAGCCTCAGCTCTGGATTGACCACGGTATGTTTACCGGAATTTTTGATCAGCCTACAGATGAAGCCTGGAAAAAAGTAGAGGAGAACTATACATCATTCATCCTGCAGTTTGCTACTTTGAGTGAAAAACATACACTACCGGTTTTTTGCATCGCTACTGAACTGGATACGTGGGCATCAAAGCGACCCGATTACTGGCGGAATCTCATTGTTGAAATACGCAAGGTCTACAAAGGGAGGCTGGTATATGCTTGCAATTGGGATGCATACCGCCGCATTCCTTTTTGGTCTGAACTTGATTTTGTGGGAATAGACGCTTATTTCCCATTGAGTGAGGAAATGGTGCCTACGCTTCCTGTGCTTCAGCAAGGTTGGGAAAAACTAAATGCCGAATTGTCGCAACTAGCAGACTCGCTTGACAAAAAAATCCTTTTTACCGAGTGGGGATATCAGGCCAGAGAATTTGCCACGCGTGATCCCTGGATTGAAGACAATGCTATTCCGCTTAGTGAGGAGTCACAGGCTGCCTGTTATGAAGCCTTGCTTTCGAACTGCAGCAAGCAATCGTGGTGGGCCGGCGGATTTGTATGGAAATGGTTTCCGCACAATGGCAATGAACCTTCTCAACAACATGAGCGTTTTTCACCACAAAACAGAAAGGCTTTGCAAGTGCTGGAAAAACACTTTAAGCAATGAACCTCTTTTGTTGTGATATGTAATGAAAGTGATGATGAAATTCCTTTGTACAGTTTTACTTTTCTCTCATGTTCTGATGTCATGGACTCAGGTAGTCCATACCCAAGAGGGAAAACTCACCCTGCCTCTTCAAAACTACAAACGACAGATGGTAGAAGGAGCAACGGTAAAAATCAATGGTCGTTCACTCAAACCCCAGACCGAATGCGCTATTCCTGAGTATTGCCGGGGTGTTTATGTATTGGATTCATTTCCCTACGTGTATAACAACTTTAGAAAAGTTTGGATTGAAATCAATCATCCGGATTATGAGCCTATAGTCGATTCGATCTATCTCTATTATAATTTTTACCTGGCCCCAAAAGGTGTGAGTCATCATTTTTACTCCATAAATAAGATGCCCTTTACTGAGCGTGGGCTGGTTACTGAAGTTTCAAACATTGCCAAAGAAGAACTTAAAATCGGAAGAAAAGACATCATAATTGACAGCTCTGTTACATGTAGGTCTTTGAAATTTGATCCATCTGAAAAGGCAGATAGCTGGTATGTGAAGCATCCGAATGAACGGGCGATGAAATCTTTTTTGCGAAAAAATAATCGGTCAGCAATTGCATTGGATTTTCAAAATGCGGGCGGGCATCCATCAGGTATGCCACTATCCAGGATATTTAACATCAACAATATCTCAAGTGATGAGAAATATGTTGAAATAGAAAATTTCTTAAAGAGTTGGGACAAACAAGGTGTCATTGAGAAGTATATCAAAGTCCCTTCTCCCGCGGTGGTGCAAAGGTTTTTTGAAGTGCATTTCACTCCCGATGGATTTTTGGATTTCGAAAAACACCTTGACGAATTGGAAGCGAAATTTGGTGTTCAGATTTCCCAGGAGTTCGCCAGATGGCCATGCCCGGGATAGAGACTTACCAAAATCTTCGTTCCTTCCAGATTGTTTGTTGTTTGTTGTCGAGGAATGTCCATGCGATAATGCGACTTGCCTTGTTGCCGTGTTCCATTTCGATGACGTGGAAAGCTGTAGGCTTAAAACGTTTCAGCACCTTCATGATTTCGGGCATGTTCTCTGAGCGCGATACGAGCGAAGTGAACCAGTATACTTTCGTAGCAAAACCAACGCTCTGTCGGATCATATTAGAAACAAAAGCCACTTCGCCGCCCGGGTAGGTAAGTTCGTGATTGTTGCCTCCAAAGTTGAAGGCTTCTTTTCGTTCTTTTTTGACACCAAGATTCTGCCATTTTCGTGAGTTCAGATCTTCAGCTTCTTTCATGTCAGAATGAAAGGGTGGATTACAAATCACAAGATCAAATTCATCTTCGGCACCTATGATGTCTTGAAATATCTTGGAAGGAGCTTTTTGCAATCGAATGGAAACTTCATCGGAAAGCAAGGGATTCGATTCCACAATTTTTTTAGCAGACTCAACGGCTTTGGAATCTATTTCGCTTCCAACAAAAGACCACCCGTATTCGTACCTCCCTATGATGGGATAAATGCAATTGGCACCCACACCGATATCCAGCACTTTTACTGAAGGGCCGGTGGGAATTGTAGATCGATTGACAAGAGCCATCAGATCGGCAACGTGGTGCAGGTAATCGGCGCGCCCTGGAACGGGAGGGCAAAGAAAACCAGTGGGCAGATCCCAGAATGACACCTGGTAAAAATGAAAAAGCAAGGCCTTATTGAGAGCAATGACCGCGGCAGGATTGCTAAAATCGATTGATATAACATCGAATTTATTGGCAATCAGAAATGGTTTGAGCTCCGGCAAGGCTTTGGCGAGCGCATCAAAGTCATACCGTGTGCGGTGGCGGTTTCGGGGATGAAGTCCGCTTTTTTCTATTTCAGAACTGGTCTTTTTCACGGATGGTGCGGATAAAACAAAACCCCATCCAGAGACGGGGTTTTGAAGTTTTATAAGTGATGTAGGCGATTATTCGGCTACAACTTCAAATTTCACAACGGCAGAAACTTCTTTGTGGAGTTTCACTTTGGCTTCGTAAGCGCCGAGTGTTTTGATATGATCGTCGTTGATGCTAATGCTCTTGCGGTCGATATTGAAACCGGCCTTAGAAAGAGCTTCACTCAATTGGATAGTGTTTACGCTACCGAAGATTTTGCCTGTATCCGAAGCTTTCGTTCCGATTTTGAGGTCAAGAGCTTCGAGATTGCTTGCAAGGGCTTGCGCTTCGTCAAGGATTTTTGTTTCCTTGTGAGAACGCTGCTTGAGGTTTTCGCTCAGCATTTTGCGCGTACTATCTGTTGCTGCAACAGCATAACCGCGTGGGATCAGGTAGTTGCGCGCGTAACCCGGGCGAACTTTCACGATTTCATCTTTAGCTCCGAGCTTTTCGATGTTTGATTTGAGAATTACTTCCATGTTTTGATTCCTCCGTGATTATGATTATTTCAACATATCGGCTACATAAGGCATCAATGCCAGGTGGCGGGCTTTCTTAACGGCCTGTGCCACTTTGCGCTGATATTTCAGGCTTGTTCCGGTAATTCTGCGCGGAAGCAGCTTACCTTGCTCATTACAAAGTTTCAGCAAAAAGTCACCGTCTTTGTAATCAACGTATTTTATTCCGTGTTTCTTGAAACGGCAGTATTTAGCTGCTTTGGTTTCAATATCTATCGGATTCAGATAACGAATTTCGTCGCTCATTTTTTCTTGTTTTTGAAGTTTGGAAAAAAGTGGATTTAGGCTTCTGCTTTGGCTTCAGATGATTTTTCTTTCTTCTCTTTGCCTTTGTTTCTGCGGCTTTCTGCATACGTAATATGGTATTTATCCATAGCAGTAGTTAAAAAGCGGAGAATTCGCTCATCGCGGCGGAATTCGGTTTCGAAAGGGCCAATAACTTCGCCATCAGCCTCAAACTCCAACAGTTGATAAAAGCCAGTCGTCTTTTTCTGAATAGGGTAGGCCAGTTTACGCAAGCCCCAGTTGTCCTCGTGCTTGATTTTGGCACCCTTAGTCTTCAAAAACTTCTTGAACTTATCCACTGTTTCCGCTGCCTGTTCTTCAGACAGCACGGGAGTCATAATGAAAACAGTCTCGTAACGGTTCATTGATTATGAATTATTTGATTAATTAAAAATGGGCGGCAAAAGTACGCCGACTTCTAAGTTTTCCAAAGTTTTTTTCACAATTGCGAAATATTGAGAATTTTGTGTAAATTTGCTCCATCAGTTGAAAGCATGTCGATTGACATCGTTTTCAGCATAAGATAGTTTTTAGTTTTTCAGTTTAAGTCACAAAGCCCTGCAAGCGTGCGGGGTTTTGTGTTTCATATAGTTTCGATGTATTATTGTACAATGTATAATAAGGGTCTCATTTACGTCGTTTTTTTGTTGTTTAATCTGCTTCTATTGAGCGAATTAAATGCTCAGGTCTACTTTCTGAACGGCAATGCTCAATTCATAGGCGGCGATTGTTATCAGCTCACTGCAGCTATCAATACACAGAATGGCACCGTGTGGTATGGAGAACAAATCGATTTGGAGCAAACCTTTGATCTTTCTTTTTCCATGAATTTTGGTAATCAGGATATGAATGGTGCCGATGGAATCTGTTTTGTGCTTCAGACCGTGGGCACGGCAGCTATTGGTGAAAGCGGCGGCGGATTAGGCTACCTCAATTTTGGAACTTCCCTGGGAATTGAATTTGATACCTATCAAAATGGCGATTATGGCGATCCTGCATACGATCATATTGCCATAGAACGCGACGGTGACCTCAACCACAATTCGCTCAACAACATCGCCGGACCTATTCAGGCGGATGTATTTGATGCGAATATCGAAGATGGCGAGGATCATATAGTGCGGATCACCTGGGACCCGGAAACCCAGGAAATGGACGTGTTTTTTGATTGCACCTTCAGACTAACCGGGCAAATTGATCTGGTGAATGACATTTTTGGCGGTGAATCAGAGGTTTATTGGGGGTTTACTGCCGCAACCGGCGGGTTGAATAACAGTCAGATTGTTTGTCTGCAAGAGAATATCGTGACCTCCTCCCAGGATGTCTCCATTTGCAATGGCGCATCGACAGTTTTAAGCGCCGGTAGTTCCATTGACGGGGTATACAATTGGTCTCCGTCAAATTACCTGGATATTACAGATCAGGCCATTGTTAACGCCAATCCTCCGGTTTCTACGACCTATTATGTGGAGTTTATTGATTTATGCGGTGATTCCAATACCTATGAGTTCAATGTGATTGTGGAAGAAATGGAAGTTTCTGTGGGCGATATTCAGGAATTGACTTGTTTGAATGTGTATACAGCGGCCATCGCTGACATCAATTTTCCGGGAGATCCTACATACAGTTGGTATTTTGATGACCAACTCATCCTGACAGGTGAAAATTTCGATCAGGCGCTCTATGATAGCCCGGGCCCGGCCTACGTTATTGCCAATATTCAGGGCGTTTGCCTGGATACCTTGAACTTTGAGATAATAGCGAATTACGACACATTTCTAGCAGATGCCGGGGAAGACTTGGTTATCAATTGTTTCAATCCTTCCTGGGAAATTTCCGGACAAAGTAATTCCCCTCAGGCGCAGTTTTTATGGGCGGATACCAACGGATCTTTGAGCCCGGGTCCGGACATAACTATTGATGAAGCCGGTACCTATGGATTGATGGTAGTTAATCCCGAAAACGGATGTGAATCCATGGATGAAATTGAGGTAATTGCTGACTTTGAACTGCCGTCTATTGATTTCCCGGATCAGGATACCTTGAGCTGCCTCACCCCAGCCGTTCAGATTTTAATGAATCTGCAGGGAAGTTCTGGCGATTTTACCGCTAGTTGGACCACAGAAGATGGTGCTTTTGAGAGCGGAGCAAATAGTCTATCGCCTTCAGTGATCGAACCTGGCATTTACAACGTGGAAGTTGCAGACCTCCAGAATGGATGCACCTCCCAGGCAACAGTTGAAATTGAAGAAGATGGTGAACTCAATTTTGACTTGTCCAACATCGAGTTTCCAAATGTGCTAACACCCAATGGAAAAGATGGAAATGAAATCTGGCAGCCCTTCTTGACAGACGATCCACAAAAAGACATCGCATTCGTTTTCGAAGAATTTGACCTGAAGGTCTACAACAGATGGGGAAAACTCGTTTTTGAAAGTGAAAGTTCTAAAAATCCATGGAAAGCGACGGACTTAAGCGAAGGTGTTTACTTTTACCACTTCCGATATAAGGCTTTTTGCAGCAATGGATCTAACACGGACAGAGAAGGTTGGATTCATTTGATGAGGTAGAATAAAGCCTATTCGGAGCAACTATTGACGTTTTAATTTATTCATCTTAGAAATTGCTTCTATATGCGCAGAATTCCCGTATTATTTTTTCTCCTTGTAGCAACTACTGCCGGAAATGCTCAAACAATTAGTGATTGTGAAGGTGCAATTGTTTTATGCGGCGATTTGTATACCGAAGATCAGGCATCGCTGAATACAGGTGATACGTATGAGTGGACAGGTGGTTGCAACAATGGGTTAGAGCAAAGCAGTGTATGGTATACCTTTACTGTACAGAGCGATGGCAATCTGGGGTTTACGCTAACGCCCAACAATTTGGACGACGACTACGACTGGGGTTTATTTAATATTTCAGATGGTGGTTGTGCTGGTATAACTCTTCAGGATGGAAGTTCGCCCGAAGTGAGTTGCAATTCATGGGGGGCTCTCAATCCACCGAATGGGGCAACTGGAATTTCCACTGCACAGGGAGGAATAAGCAACAGTGGCGGCCCTGGCGATCTCAACGGTCCTCCGTTTAATTCCGATCTGCCTGTATTGGACGGTGAAGTCTACGCTCTGGTTGTGATGAACTGGAGCAATAGTTTTGACGGATATACCATCGACTTTGCTGAAAGCACCGCTTCCCTTTATGACGATATCCCACCAGTACTCATACAGGCATTAACAGATTGTGCCAATGGCGTGTTTACGCTCACATTCTCGGAGCCAATTGTTCTGGAAAGTGTTCAGAATTTTGATTTTACTATTACTGGTCCGGGTGGCACTTTTGGAATTACGAGTGCGGTTGCGCAAGAACCGGGCGGACAATTGGATGATGTCATAATCGTGACCCTCGATCAGCAAATTGTTGTTCCCGGAATTTACACCATTGTCATTACAGACGAAAACGGATTTGTTGAAGATCCTTGCGGTAATCTGGCTACGGAGAGTATAGAAATTGAACTGTTTGCGCCAATGACCTTTGAGTCAGAAGTTACAACGGCCTGCAATGGAGAAGGTGGAAGTGTTGAAATAACATCCATTACAGGAGGAGAAGAACCATATAGTTTTTATTTTGACGGTGAATTGCTGGATGCTCTTGAAGTAAACAATCTCGATAATGGAAGTTATGATGTGGTTGTTACAGATGTAAATGGGTGCACGCTAAATGGTGATATAGTTATTCCGAACCACAATATCGAGGTTTCAATTCCTTCTCAGGATTCTTTGTCCTGTGTGAATCCTGTGACCACCATTGTGGGTGTTGCTGTTAATCCGCAACAATCGGTTTCATATTCCTGGACGATATTAAACGGAGAAGGAAATATTGTGAGCGGATCATCAACGGATTCGCCTGTAGTGAGTCAACCAGGCACTTATTCGCTTGTAGTTACGGAAACTGAGTCGGGCTGCACTGCAAGTGATGCTGTTACAATAGCCGCCGGAGAAGTATATGGAGTAGATCTGGATTTTCTAATATTTCCGAATGTGGTAACACCAAATGCCGATGGTAAAAATGAGTCCTGGGCACCATATCTTACAACAAATCCGGAGTTGGATTTATCGACAATCTTTGATGAATATGAACTAAAAATATTCAACAGATGGGGCAATTTGATCTTTGAAACAAGCGGCGGAAGTATTGAATGGCAAGTACGGGATGTGAGCGAAGGGAGTTATTTTTACACATTGAAATATGCTACAAGTTGTGGAGAATCCATCAGTGAAAGCAGGGAAGGAATAATCACAGTTTTAAAATAAAAAAAAGGTGCAGAGATGCACCTTTTTAACACATACATAGTTGCGATGTATCAGTATTTCGTTACTACTGCCGTAACGAAATTCTTCTCATCACGAATGAAGTAAATACCTGCAGAAAGTTCATGTATATTCAATTGAAATGAAACGGAGGTGTTGACAGTAAGCTGCTTCACTTTTCTTCCGGAGATATCAAAAATCATCAATGAACTTACCCAGTTATTTTGAGGATCAATACTCACGACGCCTTCCGTAGGATTGGGGTAAACCAGAAGCTGCGAAATTTTGTTTTCATCAACGTTGGCTGGACAACCGGCTTCAAACCAAATATCATCAATGACATAAGCTGAGTCATTTTCATCTTCCATTGTAACATAAGCTGCACCGTTTGGATACAGATTGATGTTTACTAACTCTGGTGAAACGCTGTTATGGGTGTGAATCAAATTGTCGTTGATATCGTAAAACCGAACTACGATGTAGTCAATTTCAGTATTGATGGGATTATTAAATCCAAATTGACAAACAGGCACCACTTCAGTTGTGTCATTCGGATTCACAAAATCAAT
>JBJXFC010000339.1:0-3723 GCA_046153915.1 Flavobacteriales bacterium | reverse complement strand
CAGAATTTATGAAGCACTGACTTATGTCGGTTCACTCTTGGTTATACCAGGTATAATGATGTTGGTATCCAATCCACAATATACTGATTTGTTTATGTACATCATTGGACCATGTACATTGGTTTATCTTGGTTATGAAATGACTAAAATGGACGGAGGCGCTGTTAAGAAAATGATTGCCGCGTTGGTATTTATTGTATTCTCCATTTTCTTCTGGGCCTTCTTCGAGCAAAGTGGCGGCTCCCTTAGCATTTTTGCAGCAGAGCATCTGGATAAAAATCTGGTTGGAATGGCGCTTGATCCCAACGGAGTGAACAATTCTGCTAATTCGCTTTTCGTAATAGCATTTGCTGGTCCGCTTGGTTTGATATGGTTGTTCCTGGCGAAAAAGAAAAAAGAACCCAATACCCTTATCAAATTTGGATTGGGTTTCATCTTCCTCGCACTTGGATTTTACGTGTTTTTCGTAAATCGAATTTTCTCAAATCCGGAAGGGGTTACATCCTTAAATGTATTCACGGCGGGATGGCTCGTCATTACCATTGGTGAGCTTTGTTTATCGCCTATCGGGATGAGTATTATGACCAAACTTTCTCCCGTAAAACTGCAGGCCATCATGATGGGTATGTGGTTTCTGGCCAGTGCGTATGGTCAATACTTCGCGGGTATTCTTGGTGCCAATATTGCCAAAGCGTCCAATGAAAGTACTTCATTGGATAAGATGACCATTTATTGCGAAGGGTACAATCAACTTGCCATCTACGCGCTCATTTGTGGAGCAGTTCTCATCGCCATTTCGCCCCTGGTTCGCAAACTTATGGGTGAGGTAAAATAAACAGCTTAATTGAAATTACTCCATTGAAAGAAGCACTCGATTCGACCGCAACAAACAGCGGATCCAAACACCCACGCGCACTCCCCTATTTGTTCTTTTCCGAAATGTGGGAGCGTTTTGGATACTACCTGATGATAGGTATTCTGGTGATCTATATGAAGGACACCGAAAAAGGCGGACTGGGTTTTGACAATGCAAAAGCTTCCGATATTTTTGGAACATTCATCGCCCTTGTTTTCCTCACACCTTTTATCGGCGGATTGCTTGCGGATCGTATTCTGGGATTGCGTATATCCATAACCATTGGTGGCATATTAATGGGGCTTGGATATATCGGATTATCCCTACCAGGAGAAACAGCCTTCTTTGTTTCGTTGGGATTCATCGCAGTTGGGAACGGCTTTTTTAAGCCCAATATTTCGACGCTTCTGGGCAATGTCTACAATGAATCCAAGTACATTGAACTGAAAAGTACGGGGTACAATATTTTTTATTTTGGTATCAATATCGGTGCGTTTATCTGCAACTTCTTTGCCGCCTGGCTGCGCAATACCTATGGATTTGACGAAGCATTTATTGCTGCAGGTGTTGGAATGTTTTTGGGTGTAATCATCTTCTGGGTAGGATCAAAATCCTTCAAACATGCAGATGTCATAAAACCCATGCAGCCAGAAGATATGTCTCTTCCTAAAATATTTGCGACGGTATTTATGCCCATGCTATTAGCCGGATTTATGGGTTGGATTATTCCGGGAAATATTTTCGGAAGTGACAGCACAGATGCCTTCATCATTGGCGCCATGCCTGTTGTAGGATTTTACATTTCCATCCTCGTGCGCTCTTCAGCTCAAGATCGCAAACCACTTTCTGCATTGATGGTAGTATTTTGTGTGAGCGTTGTTTTCTGGACCATCTTCAAACAAAACGGAACAGCGCTTACGGTGTGGGCCGACAAACACACAGACCGCGAATTGCCGGGATATCTGGAAACACCTGCAGACAAATTAAAACTGATGGAGACAGTGAAATACGAAAAGGGCATGTACCAGAAGGTGGATGAACAATTTCGTACTTCCAAAGATGAGAAAGGCGCCATTATCAAAGTAGAAAGTTACCCCAATTACTTCGTCAACCGCACAGAACCCATTCAGGAAGGACAAGCATTAAAACTGATTAATACGGAAATTTTTCAATCTGTAAATCCCGGATTTGTATTGTTGCTTACGCCCGTAGTTGTATGGTTTTGGCTCTTCCTGCGCCGCAGAAAAAAGGAACCAGAAATAGGAGGTAAACTTGTATTGTCGATGGTTTTCACGGGACTTTCAGCAGTCTGCATGGTAGGTTCCGTTTGGGTGAATAGCAATGGATATGAAAAAGCTTCACCCATGTGGCTGATTGGTGCATATGGAATTATCACATTGGGAGAATTGTGTCTGAGTCCCGTCGGACTATACCGTGTTTCGAAACTATCTCCTCCCCGACTTACAGCATTGATGATGGGAGGTTGGTTTGTGAGTTCGTCGCTGGGCAATAAAATGAGCGGTGTATTGGCAGCAATGTGGGACAATTACCACAACAAATGGTTGTATTTTGGGTTGAATGCAATACTTGCTTTTGCTGCTGCCATTGGATTGTTGTTTTTAGTAAAATGGCTCAACAATATCATCAGTTCGCGTTTATAAAACTTAAGAAGATGAAGATTATGAAAAGAACAATAGGATTTTTAGCCGTTATAGTATTGACTTTGAGTGCATGCAAAAACAAGCAGTCAACTGCTGAAACCAAACCGGCACAACCGACTGAAACCGTTGCTGCAGCACCAGCGGAAGAACCTAAAAAGATCAAAGAAAAAGTAGTCGAAAACGCCAAACCAGAAGTGCGGTGGATGTCGATGGAAGACGCCGTGGAGTTGCAATCCGTGGTTCCCAAGCCCATCATGATTGATGTGTATACCCATTGGTGTGGTCCGTGCAAGATGCTTTCCACCAATACTTTTGGAGATACACGTGTGGCCGCCTACCTCAACGAAAATTACTACTGTGTAAAGTTCGATGCAGAGTCGCCGGATACCCTGTACTTCAAAGGAACAAAATATGCCAATCCCGACTACGTGCCGAACAAACCGGGTCGCAACGGCGTGCATCAGTTTGCGCGTTTCCTCAATGTGGGTTCTTATCCAACACTTTTTTTCTTCGATAAAGAAACACAGGCAATAGGCCCTGTGACTGGTTATCGCACACCAGCACAAATTGAAATCTTCCTTCACTACTTCGCTGAAGAGAAATACAAAACAGTGCGAACACAAGAAGAGTGGACGGAATATGAGAAGGGATTTGTGGTGACGTGGAATTGAAAAAATACCTGGATGTCCTCTTCAAACTGCAATAGTCCAACCAGCCTTGTCACCGGTGGCGCCGGATTTATCGGTGCTCACGTTAGCCGCGAATTGCTTGCGCTGGGACATCGTGTCGTTGTATTGGATGATCTCAGTGGAGGATTTGAAGAGAACATTCCTTCCGGAGCGAAATTCATCCAGGGAAGTATTACCGATGTTGCTCTTGTTACAGGACTTTTTAAAGAACATCGTTTCGACTATGTCTATCATCTCGCTGCTTATGCGGCTGAGGGACTGAGTCATTTTATTCGTCGGTACAACTACGAAACGAATCTCATTGGCAGTATCAACCTCATCAATGAAAGTGTAAAACACGAAGTGAAATGTTTTGTCTTCACTTCGTCTATCGCTGTATATGGCAAAGGACAAGTACCGATGCGTGAAGACATGATGCCGCTGCCCGAAGATCCTTATGGCATTTCCAAACTGGCGGTAGAACTCGATTTAAAATCTGCTCACGAAATGTTTGGATTGAACTACGTGATCTTTCGTC
>JBJXFC010000334.1:0-3076 GCA_046153915.1 Flavobacteriales bacterium | reverse complement strand
CACGAACCAGGGTAGGTCGTTTAGGCGTATAAGACAATGAATGTTATAGGAATTGACTGATTTTGAACAATTCAATTTGTTCGTAATTCCTCCTCAACAATTACCCTCTGTTTTTATCTGTTCAGTTCTTTTTCCCCGACCTTCGCACCTCGTATGGCGAAGAAAAAAGAAGCAGCAATTGCAGTTACTCCGGATCGCAGTCTCAACGGACTCGATCCCAAACAATACATCATCATCAAAGGGGCGCGTGTACACAATCTCAAGAATGTGTCGCTGGCCATTCCGCGGGGAAAAATCACCGTTATTACAGGGCTTAGTGGCTCAGGAAAAAGTTCGCTGGCTTTTGATACACTTTTCGCCGAAGGACAACGCCGTTATGTGGAAAGCCTGAGTAGTTATGCGCGTCAGTTTCTGGGCCGACTCGATAAACCGGATGTGGATTCTATTTTGGGAATTAGTCCGGCGGTAGCGATCGAACAAAAGGTGACGAGCCGCACTTCCAGATCGACTGTTGGAACTACCACGGAGATCTATGACTACCTTAAATTGTTGTTTGCCCGAGTCGGCAAAACATATTCTCCCGTCAGCGGTCGCGAAGTAAAACGCGATACAGTCGATGATGTGCGCAAATACGTCTCTTCTTTGCCTGAAGAAACACGTTTTCTGGTGCTCGCTCCAGTGGCGATACCCAAGGGAACAGATGTGAAGAAAAAACTCGAAACGCTTATCCAGCAGGGTTTTTCGCGTATTGTAGTAAATGGAACGATGCACAAAATCGAAGATCAACTCGATAGCATCAAACTCAAAGATGAATTGTTTATAGTCATCGACAGACTTACTGCCAGCCGCGAAGAAGATAACCTGGTGCGTATTGCAGACAGCACCGAAAGTGCATTCTTCGAAGGCTCCGGTGTATGTGTCATCATGCATGCCGATAGCGGAGAACGAACATCCTTCAACGATAAATTTGAACTTGATGGCATGACCTTCGAAGTGCCATCGGTCAATCTGTTTTCTTTCAACAATCCCGTTGGCGCATGCAAGACCTGCGAAGGATTTGGCAGCATCATCGGCATCGATGAAAACCTGGTGATGCCCAATCGCAAATTGTCTGTCTACCAAGATGGAGTTGCCTGCTGGCGGGGCGAAACGATGAGCGAATGGAAAAATCAGCTCGTTCTCAAAGCGAAAAAATTTGATTTCCCGATTCACAAACCGATTTCGGAATTAACACAAGAACAATACGATCTGCTGTGGAATGGCAATGCACATTTCGGTGGTCTCCATGCCTTCTTCAAATTCCTGGAAAGTGAATCCTACAAGATTCAATACCGTGTGATGCTGAGCCGCTACAGAGGCAAAACACGCTGCCCTGAATGCAAAGGCACGCGTCTTCGCGCTGACGCCAATTACGTAAAGATAGGCGGCAAAGGAATTGCTGATCTGGTGAATATTTCGATTGGTGATTGCCTCTCGTTTTTCAATCAACTCGAACTCAACAAACACGACGAAAAAATTGCAAGCAGAATTCTGATCGAAATTCGGAATCGTCTGAAATACCTCACCGATGTTGGATTGGAATACCTAACGCTCAACCGACTTTCGAATACCCTCAGCGGCGGAGAATCCCAACGCATCAACCTCGCAACAACGCTTGGAAGTGCATTGGTGGGAAGTATGTACATTCTCGATGAACCAAGCATCGGACTTCATCCGCGTGATACACAGCGATTGATAGGCGTATTAAAATCATTGAAAGCCCAAGGCAATACCGTAATCGTTGTTGAACACGACGAAGAAATAATGCGCTCCGCCGATATGATTGTAGACATGGGACCGGAAGCTGGCTCGCAAGGCGGCAATGTGGTATATACAGGCGATGTAAACAACCTCATTGAAACAGGTCAAACGCTGACAGCTCAATACCTGCGAGGTGAAAAGGTCATTCAGTCGTTGAAGAAACGCAAAATCGGGAAAGACAAAATAACCATACGAGGAGCACGCGAACATTCTTTGAAGAATATCGATGTCACTATACCATTGCGTTGCTTCACAGTCATCAGCGGTGTAAGTGGTAGTGGCAAATCGACCTTGGTGCGCAACATCCTCTTCCCTGCTCTGCAAAAGGAATTGGGCGGATTTCCGACAGAAGCCGTTGGACAATACGATGGCATCGAAGGCGATATCAAGACCATCCAGAGTGTCGAATTTGTGGATCAGAATCCAATAGGAAAATCATCGCGTTCTAATCCGGTGACGTATGTAAAAGCCTATGATGAAATTCGCAGCATCTATGCCTCACAACCCCTCTCCAAACAACGCGCGTATACTCCTACCCATTTCAGTTTTAATGTCGAAGGCGGACGTTGCGAAGGCTGCGAAGGCGAAGGCATGCAAACCATCAGTATGCAGTTTATGGCCGATATTAAATTGGTTTGTGATGTCTGCAAAGGCAAACGATTCAAAGATGAAGTGATCGAAATTGTGTATCGCGGAAAATCCATTAGCGATGTGCTGGATATGACGATAGACGATGCCGTGGAATTTTTCTCGCAGGATATTGAAAAGACGACCAATAAAAACCTCATCGACAAACTACTTCCCTTGCAACACGTGGGATTGGGATATATCACGCTGGGACAAAGTTCATCTTCACTCAGCGGTGGTGAAGCCCAGCGAATCAAACTTGCTTCTTTCCTCACTAAGGGTGCCGCAAACAATCACACACTTTTTATCTTCGACGAACCCACTACCGGATTGCATTTCCATGATGTGAAAAAACTCATGGATTCATTTCACGCATTGCTCGAAAAAGGGCATAGCATTATGGCCATCGAACACAATCTGGATGTCATTCGTTGCGCCGATTGGCTCATCGACATGGGTCCGGATGGTGGCGCAGCCGGCGGCAACGTGGTGTACGAAGGAAGACCGGAAGACGTGAACAAAGCAACGGGATCGTATACAGCGAAGTTTTTGATGGAACAATTGGAGTTGAGTGAGGCGTGATAATGTGCTAATGTGACTAATGTGCTAATGTGCTGAAGAACACCGGACAAATCAACTACACTTTTCT
>JBJXFC010000325.1:0-19388 GCA_046153915.1 Flavobacteriales bacterium | reverse complement strand
TGCAGGGGGGCCTTGCATTGGCTTTCAGCCAATAAAACAACCGTCCCAATACGCATTGTATTTTAGTATCTTTATTCCAAAATTGGTTGTGATTACACAGAGCCACACAATGTAGATATTTGCACGCGGTGGTTTGGCGCCATTTAAATTAAGACATGAAGAATATTGATAAAATAAGCTTGGAAAATGCTTACCGTCTATTTGAATCAGGTGATATTGATGGAATAGAAATAGGCACTACAAAAGGTCTTCAGCAAATACACACCCATTTGTTCGGCGGGTTATACGACTTTACCGGAGAACTTCGCAACCAGAATATTTCGAAGGGAGGATTTCGTTTTGCAAATGCATTGTATCTGAAAGAAATTTTGGTAAAGATTGAACAAATGCCGGAGAATACTTTTGAAGAGATCATTGCGAAATATGTTGAAATGAATATTGCCCACCCATTTATGGAAGGCAATGGAAGATCCATGCGCATTTGGTTGGACATGTTGTTGAAGTCTAAGCTCAAAGTAATGGTAAACTGGCAATTTGTAGGCAAAGAAATTTATCTGCAGGCTATGGAACGAAGTCCGATCAATGATCTTGAATTGCGTACTCTCCTTTCCGGTAATCTCACAGATGATATTCATAACCGGGAGATCATTTTCAAAGGGATTGAACAATCGTATTACTACGAGGGGTACGAAAAGGGATAAAGCTTAGAACTTGCAATTGGGTTGTGGTTGTGATATTTTTGATATTCGATATTCCTGCGTGAACAGAGCTTCACGGCATAAATTTAAATCCGTAATAACGACCTATAGCATATGAGAAATATTGGGACCTTGATTTTTGTTTTGATATTGGCAAATACCACGTATTCGCAACCCATTTTCGATGCAATTGAAACAAAGGAAATTGAAGTTGTTAAGTTGGTTATTGAAAGGGGCGCAGATGTCAATATGCCCAACGTGAATGATATGACTCCTTTGATGAGTGCGTCTTTTCTTGGGCTCAGGGATATATGTGAATTGCTTATTAACCATGGAGCGGACGTAAACAAACAAACGAAAAATGGTTTATTCGCACTCTTGCACGCCTCCCAGAATGGGCATGTCGATGTCGTGAATTTATTGTTGGATCACAAGGCTGACATTTCCATGAAGGAGTTATCGGGTTGGGACGCGTTAATCTGCGCAGCGCGAAACGGAAGACTTGAAATTGTGAAGATACTGGTAGATCATGGCTCCAACATTGAGTCTCGATCAAAAGACGATTTCACTCCATTTGCCATGGCTGCATTTAAGGGACATACAGAAATTGTAAAGTATCTTCTCGAAAAGGGTGCCAACATCAACGCGGCCAGCGAAGATGGCGAGACACCGATTGTGTCTAGTATTGAATGTGGCAATATGGAAATGTTCAAACTTTTGCTTCAAAACAAACCCGATTTGACTTTGAAAACCAAGGCAGGAAAGACGGCTGCGGATTTGGCCATTGAGCATGGCCAACCTGAAATGCATCGGTTGTTGTTGGAGGCGATGAAATAACAACATATCATGGAGAGGGATTCAGAGTATCTGGCCTGCTATCAAATACCTTTGATGTCTTCTGCAGCCATGAAATTTCTTCAAATTATCCTCGTGATTTTCCTTCTGTCCTCTTGCGCTGATCCGGCAAAAGAAATCATAGGCGGATGGCAGAGGGTTAGGGGCGTGCATCATGGCGAGGAAGAGGTTGTCGGGGATTATGGGAGCTACCCGATCGAGTTTAAGCCGGATGGACAATTAATTCACAGGACTGCTGAATCCGATTTCAAGATACTGAGTAGTGTGTTATATCGTTTGAATATGGACTCGTCATTTATAGAGATTAAGGAACACAAGTCATATAGCAGCGAATCGGATTATACGAGAGTTTATTTCGAACTGGATGGAGACGTTCTTCTACTAAAACAATCCAAACTCTACTACGCATTTTACGTGCGTGAGGGTTCGGACAGTACAATTTGGCAAGAAGTGCGTACAAGGGAACTGGATCTTCTGCCTCGAAACGAAAAAAGAGATGTTAGGGACAACCTTGTTGAAGACAACAATGAGTTTTGGCTTTCCCAACAAGCAAGCCGCGCCCGGTATCCTTTTCAAATACAATTTCATCCGGTCGCGGTTGCATTTCAATTTCTAAATGGCCAGACATATGAATATCGATCTTACATGTCGAGTGATTCTACAATCGTTATGATATGGCCGCCTGACCAATATGCTAAAACATTGGATTTACAATTTGATACAACATTGAGCAACTATCTCAGAACAATGCTTATCGAGGGCACAGACCCTCCTCAGAAAGGCGCGGACTTTGCCACGTTTATTTTAAAAGATAGAAACACCTTTGAAGTGCATTACAACTATCCCGAATGGGTTGCGGGTGTCAATCGTCTGGCGGGAGATTCTCTTTTTCCGAATTATGTTCGATTTGCGGGGAGGAAGTGAAATCCCTTAGTGGCAAAGGCTTCAATTAGGCTGTGCTTTCTTATTCATCTACCCCTTCTCTTCAATGGTCAAAACAGCCCGAACACTTTGTGAAATCTCATCCAATCAACTCCCCGCCAACTTCCCCAACAACTTCAATGCTCCTTCGACTTTATCGCCCCATACCAATCCGCAATTTAGTTTCAGGCAATTGTTGTATTGATTCTGCAGCGTGAACATCCGGCCAGGGGCAATGCTTATTTTATGGGCCATGGCTTTGTTATAGACCTCTACCGTATCCGTTTTTTTATTCAACTCAACCCACAGGTGCAATCCGCCTTGCGGAATGGTAACTTTTGTATCATCCGGAAAATACTGACTGATGCAACGCAAAAACTGCAGTGAATTGCGATGAAGTGTTTGCCTCAATTTACGCAAATGATTTTCATATCTGTCATTCTCCAGAAAACTACCAACGGCCTCGTGCGTAATAGAAGTGGTATAAAGTGAATGGTAGTATTTTGTTCGGGCCACTTTTTCTTTGAACATACCGGGCACCATCCAGCCCACGCGATATCCCGGCGCCAGTGTTTTTGAAAAGGAGCTGCACAAGAGTACAATTCCACTTTCGTCATATGTTTTGCAACACGTGGGACGATGGTTGCCAAAATACAAATCACCAAACAAGTCGTCTTCGATAAGTGGCACATGGTGCTTTTCCATTAATTTGACTACTGCCTTTTTATTTTCATCGGGCATACAACTTCCCAGTGGATTGCTGAAATTGCTTACCAGTAAACACAACTTTACTTTTTTTGTTTCCAATGCCTTTTTCAAAGCAGCTACTTCTATACCCGTGATTGGGTTGGTTGGCAATTCCAAAACGTTCAAGCCTAGGTTTTTTGCCAGATGCAAAATTCCAAAATACACAGGGCTTTCAACGGCAATCGTATCGCCTCTTTCTGTCAATGTGATCATACAAAAGGAAATTGCATCTATACTGCCGGAAGTAGTGATGATGTCGTCGGCTTTTATTTTTCCTCCCCACATAAACGACCTCATCGCAATTTGTTTTTTTAAATTCTGATTGCCGTATTTATCGTAGTTCAAACCACCACCAGGCAAGGTGCGGGAGGCGTTTACAATGGCTTTGTTCATTTTTGCCACGGGTAATAATTCAATGGCAGGAACACCCGTCGACAACTCAATTTTAGCCTTGCTGATATTTTGCGCAACAGCGAAGATGATGTCTTCGGTATCGTCTTCAATTTTGGCAACAATGGGCTGACTCGTTTGCGGAACATTTTTGAAATGCTTGTGAGCATAGGATACGTAATAGCCCGACTGCGGACGAGACTCTATCAAACCCCTGCTCTCCAACTCGAAATACGATTGCTGTGCCGTTGTGAGACTAACGCCTTTTTCGAGTGCAACCGTTCGTAGTGAAGGCAATTTATCTCCAATTTTTAAGACTTCACTTTTGATCTGATGCTCGACGTTGTTTGCGATCTGCAAATAGAGTAGTTCTTTTTTGGCCATGAGGCAAATGTAACTGTACTGGCTAATTGATACAAAATTGTATCTGTACTAATTGTAAATTTTGTTTGACGTTTGTCATCTCCATTTACACTATACAATCGTCTAATAAGGATAAGCTCATGGAATTTAATAAATTGTTGAGAGGCGCTAAGCGTGAAATGAATGATGTAGAAAGTGTACATGCAATTCTGGATGCAGGATTTCTTTGTCATGTAGCATTTCAGCATCAGGGACAAACAATGATGATTCCCACGGCCTATGGCAGAGATGGAGAAGCACTGTATTTGCACGGTTCTACAAAGAACTTTATGCTCAATCAGATTTTGGATGGGCAAACCAGTTGTATTTCGGTCACACATCTGGATGGAATTGTTTTGGCAAAATCCTTATTCCATACATCCGTAAATTATCGTTCTGTTGTATTGTTTGGCAAAGCGGTTTTGGTAGAAAATGAAATCGAGCGGTTACACGGGATGAAAGTAATCACCGAAAATATCATGAAAGGAAGATGGGATGAAGTAAAGGTTGGTGACGAAAATCAACTGAAGGCAACCATGGTCATAAAGTTTGCAATTGAAAGGGCATCTGCAAAGATTCGGAACGAAGGACCCATGGGTGATGAGGAAATTGCGGATGAAGTTTGGAGCGGTCATATTCCATTGGCTTTGAAAGCCCTTCATCCAATCAAAGACGGCAAGTTTGATGCAGACGTAGAAATGAGTGAGAGTGTAAGAAGGTATTACGATAAAAACAAGTGAGCATGAATTGGATTAACCCGCATACAATTTTATCAGGAGAGTTGGTTGAGCTCATTCCTTTGACGGAGGCACACTTTGCTGAACTGGCATTGTTGGCAAGAGAAAATAGGATATGGGAATTTATTCCGTTTGATATGAGTACTACGGAAAAATGTTTACAGGTTTTTGCCAATGCCATAACTGAAAGGGAAAGAGGAACTCAAGTTCCGTTCGTGATAGTTCATAAACAGCAAAAGAAAATAATAGGCAGTACAAGACTGCTGAGCATAGAATCGAGGCACAAGAAACTCGAAATTGGCTGGACATGGCTGCATCCGGACTATTGGGCAACGGCAGTGAATTTGGAGTGCAAATTAGTGCTGCTCACTTTTTGCTTTGACGAATTGGGCGCCGTCCGCGTCATGTTAAGGACCGATGTGTACAATTTGCGATCAAGAAAAGCCATAGAAAAAATTGGCTGCCAATTTGAAGGTGTTTTGAGAAATGATCTCATAAGAGACAACGGTACTTATAGAAATTCAGCCTATTTCAGCATCATAGATTCCGAATGGGAGAATGCAAGGAGAAATTTAGCGGCACTACTTCACGTTAAAAAAGCGGTATGAAAACACTGGGAATTATTGGTGGTATCAGTTACCACTCCACGGCAGTCTACTACAGTGCAATAAATCAACTGGTGAATGAAAAGTTGGGAGGGCATCATGCGGCGAAACTCTTGCTCTATTCAGTAAACTACAACGACTTCAAAATGCTGCAGTCAAAAAACGATTGGAGCGGGATTGAGGCGATGCTGAGTGAAATTGCCCTCAGGCTTGAGAGTGCAGGTGCCGAATGCATACTGCTAAGTTGCAATACTGCGCATTTGATTGCCGGTGATTTGCGAAAAAAGTTGAAGGTGCCATTCATCCATATTGTGGAAGAAACGGCACATGAAATTGCAAAACACAACATGAAGAAGGTGGGTTTGCTTGGAACCACATTTACCATGGAGAATCCATTTTTTGCGGACTGTCTGGCAGAATCAGGGATAGAAACCATTCTTCCAAATACTGCGGCTAGAGCATTGATTCATGCGACTATTTTGGATGAATTGTCACAAGGATATTTATCTGCAAAGTCAAAGAGTTTATTTCAAACGGTGATAGGAGACCTTAAAGCAAGAGGAGCAGAAGCGGTTGTTTTTGGTTGCACAGAAATAGGAATGTTCATCGAACAAGAGGATAGCGAATTGAAAATAATGGACACAACAACTATTCACATAAAGTCCGCAGTAGATTTTGCAATTTCGGATGAAGCGGTGGAATAGAAATGAGATTAAAAGCGATGCAAAAAATAAGAATTTACAAGGTTGACGCCTTTACTGACCGCTTGTTTTCGGGAAATCCTGCGGCTGTTTGCATATTGGATGAATGGTTGCGAGATGATTTGTTGCAGAGCATAGCAAGTGAAAATAATTTGGCAGAAACTGCATTTATCTTACCAAATGGGTCAGATTATGATATCAGATGGTTTACGCCGGCGGTAGAAGTGGATTTGTGCGGTCACGCTACACTGGCCTCGGCTTTTGTACTTTTCAATTTGCTACAGTATCCCAATCCGGTGATTCGTTTTCATTCTACAAGAAGTGGAAACCTGGCAGTAGAGAAAAGAGATGATTTTCTCTTTTTGGATTTTCCTACAGACAAATTGGTACCGATAGATGGTGAGTTAGTTCATACCATAGAGCGTTGTATTGGTTTAAAACCATTGGAATTGTACAGGGGCAAAACCGATTTTATGGCTATAATCGACAGTGAAAATTCATTGCAAAATCTTCTTCCTGATTTAAATGAAATTGCCAAATTGAAGGCGAGAGGATTAATTGTGACTGCGAAAGGAGAGAACGTAGATTTTGTTTCCCGCTTTTTTGCCCCTCAATCGGGCATAGATGAAGACCCGGTAACTGGATCCGCTCATACATCCTTGTTGCCTTATTGGTCAGGGAAATTGGGCAAACGGGAGTTGGTTGCAAGTCAATTGTCAGTTCGTGGGGGTCAACTTTTTTGTGAATACAAGAATGAAAGGTGCATTATCGGAGGCAAGGCCCTTTTGTTTTTATCAGGAGAAATAATTCTGGATTGAGATGAAAATACTTGCTATAGAAAGGAATATAGAGGGAGTAGCATGGGATAATGCAGAAGACATATTAATTCGAGAGGCAGAGCATGTTTATCAATTGTACCTTTCTGATAGCTTGAGAGAGATATTTTTTACTGAAAACCAAAGCGCCATTTTAATTCTGGAGATACCTGATCGTGATAGGGCCAGAGAATTGCTTGATTCTTTGCCTTTGGTAAAAGAGGGGATGGTGAGATTTGAAGTCATGGAGCTACGACCTTATTCCGGCTGGGATAGAATATTAAAACGATAAGAGTGAATAAAGCATACACGTTCAGAAAAGGCAACTTCAGCGACTTGGGACAGATCAGAGATCTAACGATTTTGGCCTACATGCAATATCAAAACGTTATTGCAATAGAAAATGTGGAGGCGTGGAAAAAGGGTCGTGAAAATGAAAACACGTTCATTGAACTGCTTAAAATTGCTCACTGTTTTGTATGTGAATATGAAGACGGAATTGTTGGAAGCGCATTTCTTATACCACATGGAAACCCCTACAATTGGTTTGAGTCAGAATGGGCCTATATTCGGTTGTTGGCGGTGCATCCCGATTTTGAAGGAAATGGAATTGGAAGGAGGTTGACACAAATGTGCATCGATACGGCAAAAGAAACAGGAGAGACCATCGTTGCCCTCCACACATCAGAGTTTCAGGATGCAGCACGCCACATTTATGAAAATCTCGGTTTTGTGAAACGAAGGGATCTGGATTTGATATATGGGAAGCAATACTATTTATACACCCTTGAACTATCACAACAATGAACATCACTTACCACAAGGCAACTATCGATGATGTATCTACGCTGGTTGACAATAGAATTTTGTTTGCCCTTGAGCTATCCGGAACACAGGATGAAACGTTGATCCGGGCGTTGCAACAACAAATGACCGATTACTTTTCAAAAGCTACAATCGACGAAGGCTGTTTATCATTCATTGCAACATGCGATGGAACAGTTGCTGGAATTGGTTCGGTCCACCTGCGCGAAATGCCCGGCAATTTTAAAAATCCATCTGGCAAATGGGGCTACATCATGAATATGTATACTCTTCCTGAATACAGAAGAAGGGGAATTTGCAAAGGCATTTTAAACTTACTTGTTGAAGAAGGAAAGAAGCATGGCATAACTGCTTTCGAATTGCATGCCACCCCGGCTGGAGAAAAGGCATATACCCAGGAAGGTTTTATTCATCACAATGAACCGACTTTGAGAAAATGGATAACTTTGGGTATGTAAACGAGGACTTACATAAATGGAATGTAAGTCAGCTAACTTTGAATAGTGTGATTGAAGACACAACAAATTTCTTTTTAAACCGGAATGGAAATGGGTAGCAAAAATCTATAAGGCATAGTATGAATGCAAAGAAATTACTTCTATCCGCTCTGCTGAGTGTGGTGACTTTATTGTCCGCAGCACAGAACCTTGATAGCCTGAAATTCATTCTGGATAGCACGTATGCGGCATCACCTTTCTTTGGAAATATTCTGATTACTAAAAATGACAAAATACTTTTTGAGGAGAGTTATGGCTATGCCGACGCGTTAAGCCAAAGGCCATTGACAACTAAGAACTCATTTCAGGTAGCCTCTATTTCAAAACAGTTTACGGCCTATGGTATAATGATTTTGGTGAACAAAGGTGTTTTGGACTATGATAGTTTGGTTGCGAGATATATCCCAACATTTCCATACGGAAACATTACTGTAAGGCATTTATTGAATCATACCTCGGGGCTTCCAAATTTTTGGGATGACATCAGGCCCAATATGGACACAACTAAATCAAACGGCAACACCGAGGTATTGGACTATCTAATTCAACACCAACTTCCATTGCAATTTGAACCGGGAACAAAGTTTCAGTATGCAGATATTGGATATGATTTTTTGGCGACCATTATTGAAAACATTTCGGGATTGGGTTATCAGGATTTTATGTCGAAGAACATTTTTAAACCCCTAAAAATGAAGGACACTTATGCTTACATGGTAACTGATATCCGCAGAATTCAAAATGAAGAATTGGCCATTGGACATATTGTTGAAAGCGGAAAGTTCGAGTACGCCCACCTTCAGCCAAAGTATAATTTTGTTTCCTACCTGGGCGATTTTTACGGCGATGGATCTGTTGTAACAACCGCGAGAGACCTGGTGATTTGGGATAAAGCCCTTAAGGACTGTGAGCTGCTTCCTTGCGAAAGTCAAAACGAATCATTGAGCGAAACTACCTTTAGCGGAAAGGCTGTTTATGCCAGGACAAATCCCAATGTAAGTTATGGTTTTGGCTGGTTTATTAAAAACACCCCGTCTGGAAAAGTGGTTTATCACAGCGGCGGGCATCCGGGGAATTCCCATGTGATGTATCGCTTGATAGACAAAGATACCACTTTCATATTTCTCTCAAATGCAGAAACATCAAATGTGAAATGGCTGCGCAGTAGGATACTTCAAATGCTGGAGTAATGCAAGTGCCCTGTGTGAAGTTGACTTGAGCTCGGCCATCCCGTGCCCGAATAATTTGGTATGAAGTCAGCCAACTCTGGAAGTATAAATGAAGATATAACAAATTTCGGTATTCAATCCGGAATGGAAATGAGCAGTGAAAATCTAAAATGCATAGCACGAGTTCAAAGAAATTACTTCTATCCACTCTGCTGCGTGCTGTGACTTTAATGTTCGCCGCACAGAACATAGATGGCCCTCATTCAAGCACGACCTTCTTCACACGCACACCGCTCTTATTTGCAACTGCAAGTGTATATACCCCGGCTTCAAGTTTTGAAATATCAATTTTGCATCTTTGCCCGATGAGTTGAGTTGTCAGAACACGTTTGGCGGTAGCGTCATAAAGGGTGATTTCAGAAGGATCTCCCGCTTGCTGAGCCTCAATCCATAGCGCATCATCTGCGGGATTGGGATAGACACGAATGTCGTGCGTATTTGTCTCGTCGACAGTTTCTATAAATCCTTCCAACGAATATTGGACAAGGAAAACGTCGAAGGCAAAATCACCGGGTAGAGCATTTTCGAGTTCAAAATTTCCGGCATTGCAAACATCACTTCGATAAAATCCCGTGGCATAAACGTGCCCGTTGTTATCGGCAGCAATGGCCGAACTATTTTCCTGGGTGCTACCTCCAATGGTTTGAACATCGAGCAGTGTGCCGCCTGGCGACATCTGTATCACAAACACATCGGCCTCTCCGTATTCCGTTGTATTTAATGTGTCTGCATCACCATCGAAGTCCATGCCTTCTTCGAAGGTGCCAATACCGAATATCATTCCGGTGTTGTTTACAGCAATATCCCATCCGTAATCGTATTCATCTCCACCTGCTGTATAGACCCATTCATAATTTCCCTGCAGATCGAGTTTCAGCACAAATACATCTTTCCAAAAACCCACACTCGTGCGCAGATCCTCACCAGGGCCGGGATCAAAGTCAACAGTTCCTTTGAAATCACCGGTAATAACAAGTGCTCCCTCCTTTGCGAATCCATAGAGGTGAATATCATTCGAAGAATAAAGGATCTTATACCAGACTACAGCACCGTTTTCATCGAGTTCGGCAACAAAGCCTTCAATGCTGTTGTCATCATCTTCGTCAATAAACAGTTCGGTAGCACCGGTGTCAAAATCCATATCCCAATAGTATTGGCCGAAGATGAAACAGTGACCGTTTCCGGCATCACTCGCCAGCACGCCTTCGACCATGCCTTCGAGGTGACTGCGCATGGTGATGGCCCAGAGAAAATTTCCATCCAGATCAAACTTGCACACATATCCATCACCCTGATAGGTTGCGATGAAATCATAAGCATCGTTGTTGGGATCAAATTCCTGAAGGCCTTCGAAATTCCCGGTAATATAAACGCCTCCATTGACGCCGGTATCCACGGATAACATGCGCGCATCAAACGTAGTTTCGCTGGTCACGGTGCTCACCCATTGAAAGTTTCCTGATGTGTCGAGCTTAAGTACAAAAAGATCAGTCGTACTCTCAGAACTTACTTCATGCACTCCGCTACCCGGATCAAAATCCACTGTGCCATCAAATTTCCCGTAGACATATAGATATCCTGAATTCAAAGAAATTTCGCGGGTCGCATTGTTACCACCATCGTTAAATGACGAAAATGGAACAGCCCACTGGAGTTCGCCATTGGCGTTGTATTTGGCAACATAAGCACTCGTGGAGTTGGAAGAAAAAGTGGTTGTTCCCGCACCCGGATCAAAGTCAATGTCGCCGTAAAAATCACCTGTTACATATGTATCGCCAGTGGCCGGGTCAATAGCCAGGGATGAGGCCAGTATCGAACCATTGCCTCCGAGCGATTTGGCCCACACGGGACCATTGAGTTGCGCAGAATGAGAAAGTGAAGCAAGACAGGCGAGGATAATGAATAAAGAATGTTGCATAAGGCGTTAGTTGTTTAGAGCAAAGATACTTTTCCATTAGACGTTAAGTTTTAGCAAAGCGTTGGTTGAGTTTGAAAAATAGTTGGCGATGTTATCCATGGCGCAGATTTCAGCGCAGCTAGACCGCGCAATATGCAGCGAACACCTAAGCCGTTCTGCTTCAAACGTCCGTTCGCGCTGAAGCGAGCGACCAACGGGAAGCTCTGCTTTGGTTCCTGCCTGCGCTGTAGCGAGCGACGAAGGAGCTCTGCTTCAGCGCCGGCCCTGTAGCGAACGACGAAGGAGTTCTGCTGCAGGGGGGCCTTGCGTTGGCTTTCAGCCAACAAAACAAATGTCGAATTGAAATTGCGCTGTTTCAATTTGTTGAAAGACAAATACCTTACTTTCGATTTCAATAGAAAAATCAGCGCATCATAAATATGCATTACCAGAACTCCCGTCAAATGGACATGTCAGAATGTTGTTGATGGAGATAGAGAAAATGCATGCGATAAAACAACACCAGCGAACACAACGACATGAAACAAATAGGGAATCAACTAATCATTTTAATTGCGGCATACATTCCGCTTTTATCTGCCGCCTCCAACTACTATGTGAGTCCGTCCGGAAATAACAGCAACAGTGGATTGATGCCCGAAACGCCCTTTGAAACACTCAACTACGCATCCAATCAAACATCGCCGGGTGATACTGTTTTTGCCATGAACGGCACTTACACCAATAATGCTTCCATGAGTAACGTTCTCAATATTTATGAATCCGGGACGGAGGGCAATGGCATTGTGTACATCAACTATCCCGGCCACACTCCGTTAATTCAGGTAAATGAGAATAATTGGTCGGGTGTGGCCATTCAGGGTGCCGATTACATCACCATAGATGGATTTCATATTGTAGGCAACAACGACGCTATTACATTGGAATACGCCCTCGAAGAACAATTGAACACAGGTAATCCTGCCACCTCGGCCAATGGTATTGGGATTACCAGAGAGTATGGGAATATAAGCAACAAACCACACCACAACGCAATTCGCAACTGCACCATTTCCAAATGCGGAGGAGCTGGAATTTATACGTATTGGGCCGACTACACGACCATAGAAAACAATACCGTTTTTGAGTGTGCCTGGTATTCGCCTTATGGAAATAGCGGGATCTCACTCTATCAGAATTGGAATTCCGATTCCACCCAAAACTTTCGCAATTATATTTTACGCAATACGTGCTACAGAAATGAAAACTACATTCCGTTTATCGCAGTTGGCAGCATTACAGATGGAAACGGAATCATAATTGACGACAACCGAAATACACAAAACGACTCTGACCAGGGTCTATATTTGGGCAAAACCTACATTGCAAACAATCTGATTTTTGACAATGGTGGTCGTGGAATCCACGTCTATCTGAGCGACGATGTAGTAATCGTCAACAATACGTGTTATAAGAATTGTCAGTCACCGGCCATTGATGATGGCGAGTTTACAGCCTATGAAGCCGATAGTATTTATATTCTGAATAATATCGCCTTTCCTTCAGCTAATATTCCTCCCATCGACCAGTCCGATTTTTCCACCACAAATTTTACAGTGGATCACAATCTGTGGGGAGCCAATAACAATCTGGCGAATCCGTTTGGGACAAATACTGTTTTCGGTAACCCGAATTTCATCATGCCAGACAATAATCCACTGATGGCAGACTTTCACTTATTGTCTGTTAGCAATGCAATTAATTCGGGCACAACGCTATTCGCCCCGGCCATGGATAAGGATGGAAACTTGCGTTTATCAACGGATTCGATTGATATCGGGTGCTACGAATTTCAATCTGTGACATCGATATCTGATATAGATACTAAGGAAATGAGCTACATTATTTCACCCAATCCATTTCACCAAAGAATAAACGTATTGAATGCAAAGGGCACAGAAAAGTATGCGCTCTTAAATCAGTTGGGGCAAATAATTTATTCTGGTAAATTGTTGAGTGATTACGATTTTTCTGGCCTTCCGGACGGAGTCTATTATTTGAGAATAGCCACAGAGTGTTCCTCGGAAACATATAAAATAGTTCGGCATTAGATATTGACTTCAATGGCGAGGGCTTCAGCGAAGCAAACTCGTTTGACTTGAGGCGAACATCAAAAAGTAGTTCGTCATCAATCCCCCGTTCGCACCTAAAGCGATCGACCAAAGGAAGCTCTGCTTCAGCGCCGGCCCTGTAGCGAGCGACGAAGGAGTTCTGCTGCAGGGGCCTTGCGTTGGCTTTCAACCAACAAAACGTAACTCATCAAAACGATAAAACACAAAACCCATCGAATCTGAGTTCTTCCCACGCAAAGCAATAGGATGAGAACTCAGATTCAAATGGGCTTTGAATCAAACTAAAAATTCACAATCAAAATCGATTACCGCACCAATACCATCTGCCGTGTTTTTGAAAACGACGGTGTGATCAGGCGACAGCAATAAGATCCTTCAGCCAGATCACTTGCATCCAGCATAATTTTATGCGTACCAGAATTCAGGACTTTCATTGGAATCAGTCGGACAATTTTACCGGAAACATCCAGAATTTCAATCGTCACATCTTCTGCACGACTCAGATAAATCTCGAGCTGGGTGTTGTTGACAAATGGATTCGGATAATTCTGCAATGAAGCGAGATCACCCGCGTGCAAATCATCTACCCCAACTGTGCTGTCAAATATTCTCGCTTCAAACAAACTCCATTCACCATTGGATGCCTGTACACGCAGAAACATCGTGTGCACTCCGGCGGGCAATGATTGTGGAACCGTAAAGTTGGCATCGATACTATCCCCAGGAATTACATCGAGCATTGTACCCATGCCAATACCGGGTTCTACATCATAATAATATTCTGCAGCCACTAGCTGAAGCGTATCCGGATTGGGCAATTGCTGTATGTATAGTGTGCGGCCTTCATACAAACTCCACATATTGTCGTCGTTTTTGGCGCGTACAAACAATTTGTGAAATCCCTCGCTGAGGCCCGCGGTCGGAACTGCTGCATCAAACATCAAAGAATCATCGGGTGTTACCGCAAAGGCAGTTCCATTGCCAATTCCGGGATCAACATCGTAGAAATATTCAGCGTAGGTCATCAATGGTTCGATGGGATCGACAGGTGATTGAATGTAAATCGTGCGGCCTTCATACAAGGTCCAGATACCGATTTCATTTTTGGATCGCACAAAAAGTTTGTGAAATCCCGGATCGAGCCCGGTGGTTGGAACAGAAGTATCTACAAGAAGCGAATCGCCGGTTGTGGCCGATAGGTTTATTCCATTGCCCAAACCAGGATCGGTATCATAGAAGTACTCGGCTTCTATCAAATCGCTTGAGAGATCTGCCGGGATTGGCTGAATGTAAATAGTTCGCCCTTCATACAAACTCCACGTTCCATCTTCGAGCATGGTTCTGCAAAAGAGTTTATGAAATCCAAAACCGAGCGATGTGGTTGGTATCGTTGTAGAAACAATGAGTGAGTCATTGGGGGTCACATTGATCGTTGTACCGTTTCCAATTCCCGGGTCATCATCAAAGAAGTATTCGATGGTGGTGAGATTTTGTGCTTGCCCTGCAATGGATATTGCAAGGAGAAGCCATAGCCAAATGTACTTCATGGTTATTGCTTTTTGGCTTTCACATAAATCTCAAGTGGAGTATCAGGTGTTATCACGCTGTTTGTGATATTGAATACTTTTATCTGAGGCACCGGAGGGGTTCCAAACAAATTAGGCAATGGGTCAGATCCGCCAAATGGTCCGATGTCTGTGCCATCAGTACCTCCATTGTGACCAGGAGAATTTGCGGCAAGGCGGTAATTGTAGGCGTAGTTCACACCGTTAAGATCTGGAACATTCACGAAGATGGGAGCCATGGCATTGAAATTTCCTGTTCCGGAGTTGTTGCCATACGGTAAAAGATCTGCACCCGAATTAAAAATCAAATTGTTGTTGTATGTCGCAAAACTTGAGTTTGGATGCACGTTGAGAAAGATATTGTTGGTATTGGTGCTGAAATCGGCAATAACAGCGCCTGTAGATACCGATACATAGAAGAACAAATTATTCGAGATCAAAACCGAGGTGCAGTTTTGAAAATACGAAATGGTGTAATAGATCATATTGTTGCGCAAAACAACATTGTTGCAGTTACCAATTACATAGATATAGTTGAGAATGTTTTGTTTTATAACGATATTGCTGGCAGAGCTAGGCTGAATCTGCAATTGATTGATGCGATTCATGGCTATCGTAATATTGCTGAATGCATAAGAATTGGGGCCGTGCTGAAGTTGAGAAGTAATATTGAACCCATAAATTTTGCTGTTGGAACAGCCTTTGATTCCTGGTACTGAATCCAGATACAACGTTGTAATGCTGGATACAAGAGGATTGTCTTTTTGTGGGTTGTAACCAGTTCCAATCAAAGTGAGATTTCGGTTGAGATAAATATTTCCATAGTTGGTAGGAGATCCATGAACATAAAGTGTGTCGCCATTGGTAGCGGCATCGATGGCAGATTGCAGGCTGCTGAATTCGCCCGGGCTGTCTGGGTTGTTGCTTACTGTATGCACAGTTGCGAAGCTTGTGATCATGCACGTGGATAGCAGAATCAGGGATAAAATCTTTTTCATTTTGAATTGTGATTGAAAATTTTTGAATAATGTGATTGTTGAATCTACAAGAAGTTGCTTTTTTATGAATTAATATCGGATCAAAACTATTTACGCAAACAGGAAAGCGCAATCACTAGAATTTGCTATGCGGATTGGCCGTGTTCCATCCATGTTTGGTCTGTAGTTGTATCTTTGAAAGCATTATTTTGTATTCGGAATCTCAAATGCACAAAGGGTTATACCTATGACAGAACTAGAAAAATACATCCAAATGCACTTTGGTGTAAACAACGATGATCTCATGAAGATCAGCACATTCTTTAAACCGGTCGCTTTGAAAAGGGGCGACTATTTTCTTAAAACGGGCAAACAATCAGATCGTCTCGGATTTGTGCAAACAGGCATCGTGAGAGAGTTTGTTTTGATAGGTGATAAAGAAGTTACCAAATGGATTTCTACCAAAGGATATTTTGTAGTGGACTTATCCAGTTTTGTTTTTCAATCGCCAGCGAGGTGGAATATCCAGGCATTGACAGATTGTGAGCTCCATGTTATTGACGATGTTGATTACAGAAAAATTGGAGAAATAATTCCGAGGTGGACCGAATTGGAAAAATTGTTTATTGCGAAATGTTTTACCATTTTGGAAGACAGAATAGTCACGCATCTTTCCATGACCGCAGAGGAACGATACAATCAATTGTTCAGCTACAATAAGGAGTTGTTTAATCTGGTGCCATTGCAATTTCTTGCATCAATGTTGGGAATAACACCAGAAACCCTGAGCCGTTTGCGAAAAAAAGCGGGCAGTTGAAGTTCTTGATTTTTGTCAAAAGTGAGCCCTGATTTTGGAGCAAACATTTGAATCGTTCAAAAATTCAAAAACAATGTTCTCAAAATCAATTTTACTAACCGCAATTGGACTGACTCTTATCTCATTGTCCATTGCCCAAAACAACTCACTTATGAAATCAATCAACACCAACGCACCCGTTAAATGCAGCAAATCCATCACTATCAACGCCAGCATCGAAAAGGTTTGGTCGGTAATCACCAACATCAATGAATGGGCGAACTGGCAGACAGACATCTCCAACCTAAAGCTAAACGGAGATTTGAAACGCAATACCACATTTAATTGGAAGACTGGAGGCGCAAAAATTCATTCTACTATACACACCGTGGAGCCATCAAAGAATTTTGGTTGGACAGGAAAAACCTTTGGAATGTATGCGATTCACAATTGGAAGTTAACAGAGTTGAACGGACAGACAACGGTTGAAGTTGATGAAAGCATGGAGGGCTTTTTGGCAGGACTTCTCAAAAAATCATTCAATAAAAATCTGGAGAAAGGAATGGTGAAATGGTTGGAGTTGCTGAAACAGGAGTGTGAGAATAAAGTAATTTAAGAAATGCATTGAACCCAAACGGGCGTCAATTGTATGAGTGAATGCTATGAAATTCCTATTCCTGATTTTTCTTCCTGTGAGTCTGTTCGCCCAACCTGATCCGGCTATGTATTACCGCGATCGTCTGGAAATAATCGAACAGGAACTCGCCCATGATCCCGATAACCATGCACTGCTTTGGGAAAGGCTGGAGAAAAGAACATCCCTTATGATGAGCGAGTACGGATGTGAAGTTTTCTACACGAGCAACGATACCATTGATTGTGGTTTTTTTCTATGCTATGAAATGGAGCGTGATTTTATCTTTTTTGAATTTCAATATGCGCGGAAGGGAGACTTTTCGCTTTTTGAAGAAGGTGATTTTTACCTTCTAAGGATGAACTATTTTGAAATACTCGGGGAGTACTATCACGCCTTGCATGATGCGTATTATTTGCGCGATGTGGCCTCGTATTCCCAATTTCAGGACAGGGGAGAATATTACTATGATCAGGCCATGTGGAGTTTGTTCAGGCTTCAGGTGAAGGAGGGAGACTATTTCATGGCGAAGTGGGCCATTGATCAGATTCTCGATAAGTCAAAGGAAACGAAGCCGGAAGTTTATTTTGCTCACTCCAACCATTGGTATTACAAGGTGAAATTGATGGAGCATTTTGGGCATACCGATGAAATTGTTCCATATGTAAGGGATCTCTGCATTACAAATTTTGATCAATACTTCTCTGAAACATGGGATAATAGCGTCATGTTTCCTTATGGCGATGCACCAAAAGAGGAAATCTCACACACGCGTTATCGTGAGGCTATCAAAAATTTGAGCTTTACCTACCTGGAAAGTTTGGTTCAATATGCGTCTATCTATGAACCAGAAAAACAACTGTGCTATGAAGCCATCTTCTTTCAGCTTCGCGACCCTCTTCGAAATAGTATAAACCAGGAGATTGGTGACGACTCGTTGTTTGTGATACTTCGTGGTATTTGAATTGGTAGAATGAGGTTAAAATCGCAATCTGTTAGGTGTTGCAGGCAGGGCAGTTATTCATCCACAAGTATCAATTCACAATCCAGCAGTTCTTGCATGGTTTCGGCAGCTTCAATCATAAACTCATCGTCCTTGGGAGCTGTCCAATACATTTTGAATTGTGACGGGCTTTGATCAAGTTCAACAATCTGTTTGAGGAGGAGGTAAATTCCTTTGTTGCTGGCGGAGTTAAAATATGGTAGCGAAAATCGGAATTCAGAATCCGGTGCAAGCTCGCCTTTGTTTTCTACCAACCAATCGGCAAGTCGGTTGTAAAATGCAAGAGCGTCTATTGGGGTGGAATTGCCTTTGACTTGAAATGTTTTTAGTTCTGTGTCGAAGTTAACTGCGGGTGTTGTTTTCGTGGGTTCAATAATGAGTGAAGGCATAGGTTCGTAGCTTATAAATTCGTTGCAATTTTACTAATACAAAGGTTATATCCGCTCGGTGAATCAAATAATTCTATCTCCATTTCTTTTGCTCCCTTTCGGGCCATTTGGAGATATCCCAGTCCAGCGCCGCCACCGGCGCCAAACTGGCCGTTAATAAGCTGTTCTTTGTATTCCTTGTCAATTTCTTCGGAAGTCATGGTTTTAATCCGGTCCACGATGGTTTTGAGCCTTGTCGCGTCAGTTGATTTGGCCTCATTGCGCAAAGTAATAATGAGTTGAGAATCGTCGGAAGACCAATCAAAGGAAACTTGCCCTATGGCATAGCGTTGTGCATTGTCAAGTAACTCCAGCGCAAAGCAGAGAATTCGTTTCAATCCGGCCGTGGTAAGTTTATTGCTTGTAGCAACCGACTGAAGGAAATCCTGCAATTGTGACCGGATTTCGTCATCAACAATACCGTCGTAGTGAACTTTCGATTTTTTCATAAGGCGTATTTTAAATCTCAATACCGATTAGCATAATATCATCCGTTTGTGCCGCGCTTCCCTTCCAATGGGCATGCGCTTCGCC
>JBJXFC010000174.1:0-14572 GCA_046153915.1 Flavobacteriales bacterium | reverse complement strand
GACTGGAGCCGTCTTCCACACGATTTTCTCGCCAAAATTTCAAACGATATCATCAATAAAGTAAAGGGAATCAACAGAGTAGTTTACGATATCAGCAGTAAACCACCCGCCACGATAGAATGGGAATGATTTTTTCATAGGATAAAAATAATCTTCCATTTATCCGGGGAATTGTGGATTTTCGCAGTCCGAATAAATTGGGTTAAATGGAAGTTGAAACCACCCATTATGCAACGAAAAAACAGAATTCCATTGTCAGCATCCATGAAAAGTCTCAAGTCAATACTCTATACCTTGGTTTTGGCAGTGACAATTTTTACGTCATCATGCACATCAGTTGCTCAGGTGTCGCAAACCATCGAGAAGGTTAACGGTGTAGCCTATTACCTTCATACGGTTCAGAAGAAAGAAACACTTTATTCGCTCACCAAACTTTACAAGTGTGATATCAATGTGATTTCGGCTGCCAATCCCGGCGTTGAAGCGGGCATTCAGGAAGGCCAGGTCATTAAAATCCCGGTGTCGTCGAGCAATGTAAAAGGCCAGACCATCAGCGAAGAAAATGGCAAGACCTATTTGATGCACGAAGTTCAGAAGAAAGAAACGCTTTACAGCATTGCCAAAAATTATGGAATAGATGTCAACGAACTGATGGCACTCAATCCCGGTTCGGATTTGGGTATTAAAAAAGGCCAGGTTATTAAGATTCCGGTGAAGGGCGGTCAGGAGACGGTTGCGGCGCCAGCAATGCACAAACACCTCGTAGCGCAGGGAGAAACGCTCTACAGTATTTCGAAAAAGTACAGCGTTACGGTAGAGGACATTCAAAAGGCCAATGATGGATTGAAGGATGGCTTAAAGGCCGGTGTTGAAATCAATATTCCAGGCAATATTGGGTCTGAGGTGCCTTCCGGAGAGCCTGTGGGAACCTTGCCTGATAAGCGTTTTGGCAAAGAAATACTGGTAGAAGGCCCTGTTTATAGAGAGAAATACCACATTGCTCTGTTGTTGCCATTCTATACAAATTACAATGACACAATGGATTCGCGGGATAAAAAATTGCGCGAAGCTGCAGTGCAGATGTATCGGGGAGCCATGCTGGCATCTGATTCGTTGATAAAAATGGGTCTGGATGCAGAGATTCATGTCTATGATTTGATCGACGATAAGAAGGCTGTGCAGGCTCTTCTTGACAAGCCAGAGATGAAAGAGATGGACCTCATCATTGGACCAGCTGTAAAAACACCGCTCAATGAAGTAAGCAAATGGTCGGCCGATAAAGGTATTCACGTTGTTTGTCCAATACAGCAACCCAACAACGTGCTGCTTAATTCTCCCAATATGAGCAAAACTGTTCCCAGCAGTGCTACTACCTGGGTGAATATGGCACGGTTTATTTACAACAAACACAAGGCCGACAACATCATTCTCATCGATTCCAAAAACATAGATGACCGCCGTCTTGTAGATGCATTTAAAGAAGAATGGAAAAAATTAAGCGGAGATAGTTTGCGCAATGTGATCGTAGTCGCGGATGCCGCTGCATTCAATGTTAAAGACAAATACAGTGCGACTGGCAACAATATCATTGTAGCTCCTACAGCAGATAAAAAAGTGATTGGAACCTTGTTCAGAGTGATGGGTGATGGAAAGATTACGGTTTACGGCTCAGAATCCTGGGATGATCTCGAGAGCATCAATGTGGCCAATCGCAACAAATACCACGTTCATTTTCCGCAATCGGTCTTCATCGATTATTACAATCCGAAAGTCCAAAAATGGATTGAAGCTTACCGCAAAAAATTCCGGACAGAACCTGGAAACTACGGCATTTCCGGATATGATATGATGATGTTTTACGGCATGGGATTAAAACAATTTGGCCGCGCATTTCCCAATCATTTTGATGAAATTGACGTGAATACCTTTGGCACTGGATACGATTATTTTAAAACCAGCGATGAGGGGGGATTCGAAAACCAGTTTGTAATCGTAATTGGCACGGATAACTTCGAATTGATCAGGGAACAGTAGTACGATAAAATAAATTGACCTTGCAATACGTTTCTGGCCAGCCTTCCTTAATACTTGTCCCTTTGAGAAGAATTGTTTTTTTATTCCTGCTTGTTACTTTCACCGGTGAACTGACCGCTCAGATAGGCGGTACTACCATTTTTAATGTTGTAAATATTCCGGGAAGTGCGCGCGTTGCATCTTTGGGTGGAAGTTTTTTTGCTGTTAAAGATGGCGATCTTCAACTGGCAGCGTTCAATCCCAGCATTATCGACAGCACCATGGATACCAAGATCAGCATGAGTTATGTCAATTATTTTGACAACATCAATCTGGGGTATGCATCGTATGGAAAAATGTGGAATTCAAAACTATCGTCCGCGGCAACGTTGCAATACATTCACTATGGTGAGCAGCAAGAGTTGGATGCATTGGGTTATGAGTTGGGCAGTTTTCAGGCTTCTGATTATGCCTTGACACTTGGAGCGGGCTATCAATATGACAGTCTGTGGACTTTGGGAGCCAATTTCAAAACCATTTATAGTTCATTGGCCAACTATACTTCACTTGGTTTTGCAGTAGATGGGGCAGTTACGTATCACAAGAAAAGAAAAAACTTCACGGCGTCGCTTATTGCCAAAAATCTGGGTATGCAGGTAATAACTTACAATGACGGCGATCGAAGAAAACTGCCATTCGAATTTCAGGTTGGCTTCACCAAACGTCCGGCACACGCTCCTTTCCGGTTTTCAGTGGTGTTCGAAAATCTCCAACAATGGGATCTGTCCTATGTCAATCCAAATGCGGTGGTAATCACCGATCCGGTTACCGGCGAAGTGTTGGCAGATAACACCTGGAAATTGGGCGATAGGTTTATGCGGCACATTGTAGTAGGCACGGAATTTTTGCTATCAGAATCGTTGAATATTCGGTTGGGTTACAACTACCGCCGCCGCCAGGAGCTAAAGGTCGAAGACAAACCCGGAATGGCCGGATTCAGTTATGGATTTGGGTTCAGGGTTTCGCGCTTTAATTTCAGTTATGGCAGAGCTATTTTCCACCTGGCCGGGCCCAGCAATCACTTCTCGGTTACCACCAGTCTCAATGCGTGGTAAGGCACAGATCAGAGATTATTTCGCTATGTTCTTCCATTTTCCTTCTTCAATTAGGGTTATTTTCGCGCCATGATTTTGCCCATAGTAGCTTACGGCGACCCTGTATTGAAGAAAAAGGCCGTAGATATTGACGAGAATTATCCCGGTTTGAAAAAACTCATCGACGATATGTTCGAAACCATGTACAATGCCAACGGTGTTGGACTTGCAGCACCTCAGGTGGGGAAGGGAATTCGGCTGTTTGTAGTGGATGCCACGCCGGTTGCGGAAGGCGAAGACGGTGATCCTACGTGTGAGGACTTTAAACGGGTGTTTATCAATCCGGTTATTTTTGAAGAAACAGGTGAAGAGTGGAGTTACGAAGAAGGTTGTTTGTCCATTCCCGGAATCCGGGAAGAGGTAAGTCGCAAGTCCAGTTTAAAAATAGAGTACTACGACGAGAAATGGGATTTGTATGAGGAAGACCTCGAAGGTTTTGCAGCACGCGTAGTACAACATGAATACGACCACATCGAAGGGGTCCTGTTTTTAGATCACATAAGTGCCATTAAAAGAACTTTGCTCAAGGGCCGGCTCAACAATATTTCGAAAGGTGATGTGGATGTAAGTTACCGCATGAAATTCCCCAAATAAAAGATGAAAAAAAGTTTGAAATACTGTGTATTCGTTCCCATCGTTTCCCTCGTAATTTTTCTTGGATCATGCGGAGGAAATGGAGAGGAAGAAATTCATCTGTCAGACGGTATGGGTCGCGACGGCCAGGCACAAAACGGGCTGGCCACAACGGATCCTGTGCTCATTGAGATCTACTCACTCGAAAGCAAAGTGGCTGCGGATACTGCATTTGACAGAACACGGACATTGCGTCTTTTTAAGGCTTATCAGGAATACTACAACCGTCATCCTAAGGATACCGTAGCGTTGAACTATCTTTTTGAAGCGGCAAATCTCGCGCAAAAGCTGGACAAACATCAACGCGCCATCGAGTTGTTCATCAATTTTCAGGATGGATTTCCAACTTCGCATCGCTGCGATGAAGCCGTATACAACATTGCCTATATCTACGATGCGCGCATTGGCAATAAAGAGAAAGCGAAATTGTATTACAATAAAGTAATCGAGTTATATCCCACGAGCATGTGGGCCGAGCAGGCGCGTGGCGCTTTGCAGATCGTGAACATGAGCGACGAAGAATTGTTGAAGTTTCTCGAAGAGAAGAATAAATGATGGTCTTCAGAATCTGACATTGTCCAATTTTGGTTTTTCTTTGTTGATACAACCATGTACAAAATTCGCTTTCTAAAATACACAATGGCTTTTGTGCTTCCAGTTGCGACGTGGATAAGCTTTACCAGTGACGGTTGGTACACATTTTTACCAGTAGTTTTTGGATTTCTTATTGTACCCATTCTCGACGCCCTTTTCAGGCCTGATAGAAAAAACATCCGGGAGGCCGAGCGCGAGCTTACGCGAAATGACAAAGTTTATGATGCCATCATCTATCTCACGGTACCCGCACAAGTTTTCTTTTCCGTTTTTTATCTGATGCATGTAGGTGAAGATTCACTTTCTGGATTGGAGATTACCGGCTGCACCCTTTCGATGGGATTGATGAATGGTGTGTTTGGTATCAACGTAGCTCACGAACTTGGTCATCGCAATACACTTGCCGAAAAGTGGATGTCCAAAGTGATGTTGTCAACTACCCTGTTTCTTCATTTCTATATCGAGCACAACCGGGGACATCATCGCAATGTGGGCACACCGGATGATCCGGCATCGGCGCGTCGTGGTGAAAACCTGTATGCCTTTTGGATGCGCACCGTAAGCGGTAGTTTTATGTCGGCCTGGCGCATTGTTGCAAAGGAACGCGAGCGTAAGAAACAAGCCATCTGGTCTTTAGGAAATGAAATGATTCAATACCTCGTGTTAGAGTTAATCATTGTAGCCGGTGTATTTTATTTCTTCGGATTAATAACAGGTTTGCTTTTTCTCGCTGCTGCCGTTATGGGTATTCTGCTGCTGGAGACAGTCAACTACATCGAACACTACGGATTGAGTCGCAAAAAAATCAACGAACATCGCTACGAAGACGTAAATCCTATTCACTCCTGGAACTCCGATCATGTAGTGGGCAGGCTGGTATTGTTTGAGCTTACAAGGCATAGCGATCATCATTTTGATCCTTCCAAACCTTATCAGATTTTAGATAGTATGCCTACATCATCCCAATTGCCCGCAGGGTATCCCGGTATGATGCTTTTATCCTTGTTGCCTCCATTGTGGTTTCGCGTCATGGATCCAAAGCTGCCAGCTTAGATAATTTTCTCAGTAGCAGAAGAATCACACACAAACGAAGGGAATTTTCCAAAGCTGCTGTTTTTAGTTGAACTTGCCGTTCTTTTGCGCCCTCATTTTAAGCCCCCGGGTGTCAGACAGAAATCAGGTACAAATCATTGGTGTGTTGCGTGCATTGGCAGCTCTGATGGTCTGTTTTTATCATTTTGCGTGGCATACCGATGATAAAGTGGGTGTCTTGTTGCCCGAAGGCAATACCATCAAGTATTTCGCATGGCAGGGCCAACTCGGAGTATATGTGTTTTTTGTTATCAGCGGTTTTGTAATACCACTGAGCATGTACTATGGCAAATACCAGATCCGTAATTTTTTCGGATTTATGGGTAAACGACTCGCCAGATTGCACCCACCATTTGTGGCTTCCATGTTGTTGTATGGAATTTTGGAAGTGGGATACGCAATTGCCGATCAAACACCGCTATTGATAGATTGGTCGCAACTCGCGGGCAATTTTTTCCTCTCTGCAAAATTTACTGGTCAGGATTGGATACAGGATGTTTATTGGACACTGGCCATTGAGTTTCAATACTACATTTTGATCGCGTTGATTTATCCCTTGTTGATGCATGCCAAACACTACGTTTGGTTTGTGGTCATCATGGTATTTGCACTTTCTTCGGAGTTGTTTGGACACGAACAAAAACACTATTTGTTTTTCCATGCGCCGGTATTTTGCATGGGATTGCTTTTGTTCCTGCATCATGTCAAAAAAATAAGCGATGTAGAACTCGTCATTATGGCGGGATGGTGCATGATCCAAACACGCTACGAAATGGGACCAGAAGTCGCAGTGGCCGGTTCACTTACTGTATTTGCAATTGCATGCATGAACTGGAAGAGCAGCATTACCAACGTGCTGGGAGATGCATCTTACAGCATTTACCTCATTCACGGTTTCAGTGGGGCACAGTTTCTTTACTACACCAATCGGTATGCGCACACGCTTTTTGAAAAGACGATGCTGCTTGCTGGTGCTATGGCTCTTACTATTTGTTTTGCGCTTCTATTTGAGCGATTGGTAGAAAGGCCTTCCATCCGGCTTTCCCAACGTATCAAATACAAGCGGTCTGTTGAGCCACACCCTTAACATAAATTTAATCCGACAATTTTTGCAAGGTAGATATTCATATTGTAATATTGCAATATGACAATTTGAATAATGGGTGTAAGCCGAACAGATATTTTTTCTGCCAAACAGAATTCCATGGCCAATTTGAGCAAAGCGCTTGGGCATCCCGCCCGCATTGCTATTCTGGAGTATCTGGCGAAAGTGGACTCCTGTATTTGTGGTGACATTGTAGACCATATTCATCTCGCGCAGCCTACAGTATCTCAGCACCTCAAAGAAATGAAGTCTGCGGGATTGATCAAAGGAAGTATAGAGGGAAAAACAATTTGTTATTGCCTGGATGAAAAAGGTATCAAGCTGCTGCGCGATTACCTTCAACGTATCATAATCAAATTAGAAAAAAACAATAAACCCTGTTACTGAATTATGAAAGAAATTCTTTTGAAGTATAAAAAGCCACTTGTAATCACAACATCTGTGATTGTTCTGCAGCTCATTTTTGGATTTGACCCCAAGTTCTGCATCATCAATATTATCTGGTTGTTTGTATGAGCGGTGATGAAAAAAAAGTCCTTGTTCTCTGCACGGGAAATAGCTGTCGCAGCCAGATGGCCGAGGGGTATTTGCGTCTGTTTGCAGGAGAGAAAGCCCGGATTTGGAGCGCTGGAGTCGAAACCCATGGCGTCAATCCGCGTGCTATTGCCATAATGCAGGAAGATGGCGTAGACATTTCCAATCATACGTCCAATCACATCGATGAATACAGGCACATCGATTTTGATTATGTTATTACGGTATGCGACAACGCCAGGGAACGATGCCCCTGGTTTCCATCTAAGGCTCAGAAATTCCACGAAAATTTTCCCGATCCGGCAAAAGCAACAGGCACTGAAGAAGAGGTGCTCATGCAATTTCGAAACACCCGTGATCTTATTCGCAATTGGTGTTTGGAATTTGTTCGATCTCACGTTCTGGCCTAAATACCTTACGTTATCAACCCTTTTCAAAATTTACTTCAACTTGCTTAGCAAGCTAAGTTGCAAAATAGAATAGGTTAGTTGATCTGGATTGTGTTTATTTTGTGGCGATGCCCTCACAAAAGCAAATTCTGATTTTACTTGTGACGATAGTCGGAATGGCCTGTCAGTGTGCCGCTCAGTTTGTGCTGTCAAATCCCATCGACAATTGCTCAACTATCTACATCAATTTTGGTGTCGGAATAAGCACCCACGATTTTGATCGGGATGGATTGGACGATATCACTATTTGTGATGCGCCATGCGGAGTTCGTGCATTTCGAAATCTTGGCAATGGGCAATTTGAATTGTATTATGATTTTGCATCGCTCAACATTGCCAAATGTCCGATCTGGGTCGATTATGACAACGATGGCGATTCGGATTTTTTCTTCACCTGCGACAACAGCATGATTCAACTGTACCGCAACGAGGGCAATGGGGCATTTTCAAACGTCACAACATCACTGGTTTCAACACAGGCGGTTGCGCGCAGCATGGGCGCTTCGTGGGGCGACTACGACCGCGATGGCTGGCTGGATCTGTATGTATGCAATTACAATTTTCTCAATGCGCACAATTGGTTGTTTCACAACAACGGCGATGGAACTTTTGATGAAGTATCTGTGCAGATGGGGGTCGATAACGGATTCCGTTTTTCATTCCAAAGTACGTGGTGTGACCTGAACCAGGATGGCTGGCAGGATTTGTATGTTGTGAACGACCTTGCAGATACAAATACATTTTATCTCAATCAGTCGGGCGTTTTTGCGGAATCAAGCGCATTGTATGGACTTGATATGGTGCTGAACAGCATGAGTAATTCAATTTCCGACTACGACAACGATGGTGATTTCGATATTTATATTTCCGGCACACCTCAAGGTAATTTTTTGATGCGAAATGACAATGGCGTTTTTGCAAATGTTGTAGAAGGAACAGAATTGGTGTTGAATGAATGGTGTTGGTCTGGACTCTGGATTGATTATGACAATGACAGCGATGATGATCTGCATGTTTCAACCCGCGGATTGCCCAATTTTCCGGCACAAAATCCTTTTTACGTAAATGAGGAGGGCAGTTTGGAAACCATTAATCTCTATGGTTTACAGGGGGATTTTTTTGAATCATTGTGTGCTGCGAAAGGCGATTTTAACAACGATGGATTGTGGGATTTTGCCGTTGCCAATCAGGCGCCAACAAGCACCAATCTATGGACCAATATTTTACAAGTACAGGGCCATTGGATCAAGTTCGGTTTAGAAGGCACGGTGAGCAACCGCGATGGCGTGGGAAGTATCGTGCGTTGTTATCACGGTAGTGAAATGAATTTGTTGCAGACCTATTGCGGAGAAAATTACATGTCGCAGGATAGTCAGTATGAAATCATTGGTTTGGCAAATGATATGCTCGTTGATTCGTTAATCGTGACGTGGCCGTCGGGTTGGGTCGATCGGTATTACAATTTGACCGAAGGATTCACTTATGCTTTTGTTGAGGGCGAAACATATCATGCCACAATTCTGTCGAGTAACGGCAACAATTTTTGCAATGGCGAAGTTTCAACGACACTCACAGCAGATTCGGGAGAAACTTTTCTTTGGTCGGATGGGAGTGAAGACTCATTTTTGTTTGTTACACAATCGGGTGAATACAATGTTCAGGTGACAAATGCATTTGGATTTCAATCGGCGGATACCATTGCAATATATTCAAACGAAGATCCATTGCTGGGTGCGAATTTGTTTCAGCCCAATTGTACAGGAGATCAGAACGGGTTGATTTCATTGGAATTCCAGAATGAAGATTCGGTCTCACTTCTGTGGAATGATGGCAGTATTGATTTTGCGCTTGATAGTCTTGGTGCGGGAAGTTATGCAGTGCAAATTTTAACATCGCAAGGCTGTATTTACAATCATAGTTTTGCTTTGGAAGAACCCGTTCAAATTGAATCCACCTTTTCTTTTGAACCAATAGTTTGCTTTGGAGACTCCACGGTGATTTTAATCCAAAACAGCGGTGGTGCGGGCGAACTTGTTACTTCCTGGTCAAATTCAGATCCTCTTGCGGCCTTTGCTGGTGAACACATTTACACGGTGACCGATTCAATGGGTTGTGTTTTTTCGGACACCATTTTAATCGAGCAACCGGATCCCATCCAGGTGCTAAACGAAACATACATGGTTTGTCCCGGCAACAGCGCTTGTGTTGAAGTTGAAATTATAGGCGGCACACCTCCCTTTGAGTTAGATTGGTTTGGTGTGGATTCATGCGCATTGTTTGCTGGAACGCATGCTTTGCAAATCCAGGATGTTTATGGTTGTCCATTAACAGAGTCCATCGAAGTAGCTGAGTGGCCGGCACCTTTGATAGATTTGGCTCTTGTGGATCCGTTTGACGGAGCCAATGGCTCTATCGAACTACTTTTGGAAGGAGGAGTTCCTCCATTCACTTTTCAATGGAATAATGGCGATACGACCAATCCAATTCAAAACATCGGGCAGGGAACTTATCAATGCAACATCACTGATTCTGTCGGTTGTGTTATCCAGAGTCCTGTTGCAGAGATGTTGGATAGTGCTGTGGAGGCGACCAGTTCAAAAGGGGGTATAGATATTTTTCCAAATCCATTTAACGATAATCTCAAATTTGGTCCCAAATTTCAGTTCGGACAAAAGACGCTTTCAATATACAATGCCTCTGGCGACTTGATTTGGGAGGGGTTACCGCAATCGTGCAGTGCCAAAATTGACACGGTGGAGTGGCCATCCGGCATTTATTTGGCAACCTGTGGAAGCGCACGCGTCTTACTGGTGAAGCAGTGAGGTTTTATCAGAAATTTCCTTTCACCGGGGATTTCTGATTTGCTATTGGTGCTTTCCTTAAAAAGAGAATGGTTCGTGCGAGCTGTTTTTCTTAAACCTTAACCAAATTAAGCACATCATGTCCAAAGGATTATCATTCCTAATTCTCAGTGTCAACTGTATGCTATTGTTAGTGATTTCTGAAGTGGCCTATTCCCAATTCGAGTTATTCGATACAGGAATTGAATTGACCAATGGCGAAATGTATCCTGGCCCAGGTATATCCCTGGCCGATTTTGACAAGGATGGTTGGGATGATATTACAACGACTGAATTAACAGTTGGGGTGGTAGCTTATAGAAATATGGGGGATGGAACCTTCGGGCTTTATCATACTTTTTCGATCACTCCAATTGTAAACCATGTGCTTTGGATAGATTTTGACAATGATGGTGACCGCGATTTGTTTTGTGCCATTCGCGATAATTTTAATCGGTTGTTTAGAAACGATGGCAATGATGTTTATACAGATATTTCAATTCAAATCAGGCCAGTGGGGCCCAATTCCGACAGCATGGGTTCCACCTGGGGCGATTACGATCGCGACGGGTACGTGGATCTGTATGTATCAAACAACGATGATTTTGTGAGACCAAACTGGCTTTGGCACAACAACGGTGACGGTACGTTCGACGAAGTTGCAACGGATGTCGGATTGAACTATGGTCTCGAAAACACACTGCAGAGCACCTGGCTCGATGTAAATATGGACGGATGGCAGGATTTGTATATCTCTGAAGATCGCAATGGCCCCAACAAATTATTCATCAATAATCAGGGAACTTTCACGGATATGGCGCCTGCACTTGGCGCTGATGCCGCTATTTTTTCCATGTCAAATACCCTGGGAGATTTTGATAATGACGGTGACTTCGATATTTATTGTACCAATAATGACAATGGAAATGTTTTTTATCGCAACGACAATGGAGTTTTCGTAGATATAGCTGATACGTCTGGTGTTGCAGTAAACAATTGTTGTTGGGCTGGCGTTTGGGTTGACTATGACCATGACGGAAACGATGATCTTTATGTTTGTCAGGAAGAGTTTTTACTGGAGGACCGCCAAAATAGTCTGTTTTACAACCTGGGTGATGGTTCCTTTGAAGCGGTTAATGGCTATGGTCTTGAAGGTGATAATTACAATTCATTTGCTGCGGGAAAATTTGATTTTGACAATGATTTTAAATGGGATCTGGCAGTCACAAATACAGATCCAATGAGTATTTCGGCATGGTGGAATTCTTCTGAAAGCGGCAATGCTGTCAAAATGGGATTCGAAGGTGTTATCAGCAACACAGATGGCATTGGAACGATTGCTAAGGCCTATCACAATGGTACGGTGCACATGCTTCAAACATATTGTGGTGAGAATTTTTTGGCTCAGGAAAGTTCGTATGAAATGATAAGCCTTGGCGGCGATACGTTGATTGATTCGCTTATTGTCATCTGGCCAAGTTGTTGGATCGATCGCTATTACAATCTTCCGGCGAATCATTTTTTTATGTTCACAGAGGGAGAAACTTTTCAAAATGAAATCACAAGCATCGGTCCAGGTCAGATTTGTCCCGAAGGTGGTTCCGTCATTCTTGATGCAGGAAATTTTGAGTCATACTCCTGGAGCACACTTTCCGAAGGGCAACAAATTACGGCGACTGAATCCGGCACCTACTGGGTAGCGGTTACAAATACGTTTGGGTTGAGCGATACGGCTTATTTTGAAGTTACAATATTTGCAACGGAATATGCCATGACAGAGGTAAATCCACCGGCGTGTTCCGGAGATACGAATGCTTCAATCGAAATTTTGAATAATGAGAGCTTTCTCATTGCACAATGGAATGAAACCGTCTTTGATTCGGTATTGACCAGCCTCGGCGCCGGCGACTATACTCTTTTTGTAACAGAATTGAATGGATGCACTCATTCCGAGTTTGTTCAGATACCGCAAACAGATCCGCTGATCGTAAGTATACAGGCCGATTCAATTCTATGCTATGGTGGAACAACAAACCTCATAGCCCAGGCAACTGGCGGCACAGGAGATGTATATTTTAGCTGGAATACTCCAACACCAGAGGTCGCAGTTGCTGGGAATTATGAATGCCTCGGAATAGATGCCATGGGATGCTACTACACTTCGTCCATTAGTATCGAAGAACCTACGCCTGTGGAGATTGTAAATTTGACAGACACAGCCTGTTACAATGAAACAGTGGCTGGCATTGTTGAAATTAATGGCGGTACACCGGGGTATGTAGTTGAATGGTCTGCTTCTAATCCGGAAGAATTAAGCAGTGCCACATATACTTTAACCGTTACAGATACCAATCAATGCCAATTTGTATTCGATATCGCGGTGGAGGAATTTGCAGAATTGTCCGTTATGAGCAATTTCATTAACCCCAATGGCGGCGCAAATGGCCAGATAGAACTCGTCGTAATTGGAGGTCAACCACCTTTTACTTATTCCTGGTCGAATGAATCCACAGATAATCCAATGACCAATGTTGTGCAGGGAATATACCAGTGCACCATTACCGATGCGAATGGATGTGTTGTTGTATCAGACAGCATATCGCTTATCGATGCAGGTATTTCAGAAAAGACTTTATCTCAATCTGTATTTCCAAATCCATTTGATGATCTGTTGCATTTTAGCATCGGTGCCGTGCAATGCAAGATTGTTGATAGCTCAGGAAAGTTAATGTTTGAGGGTAAAGTGCTGTCCAATGGGACCATAGACACTTCCCGTTGGCCCGCTGGTCAATACCTGATGTATGTTCCGGGGTATCAAACTACGGTGTTGATCAAGGATTAAAAATTCAAAAGAACAACGTCCAGTCTGGTGCGAGTTCCCAATGGAAATGACTGTATCTAGCTATCTCCGCATGGTCCAACTACTTATTGGATGTGTGGATACCTCCAAACATCAGGTAGGTTTAAGGAAGTTCCCTTAAGAACCATCTTTCATGATTAGCTTTGCGCCATCAATAATAAAAATAGTTCAAAAGATGAAGTTTCGTCCAGGTGTTTTAACAGGTGATGATGTAACTGCGGTATTTGACGACGCTCTAGTCAATCAATATGCGCTGCCTGCAGTCAATGTAATTGGCACAAATAGCATCAATGCAGTGCTTGAATGTGCACGTGATGTCAACTCACCTGTTATCGTTCAGTTCAGCAATGGAGGCGGTGCTTTTTTTGCAGGTAAGGGTTTGAAAAACGATGCGCAACAGTCTTCGGTAATTGGTTCTGTAAGTGGAGCGCATCATATTCATACTGTAGCAGAAGCCTACGGAGTGCCTGTTATCATCCATACAGATCATTGCGCAAAAAACATCATCGCCTGGATGGACGGCATGCTCGATCATGGCGAAAAATTCTTTCAGCGCACTGGCAAATCACTTTTCAGCTCACACATGTTGGATTTGAGTGAGGAGCCATTGCATGAGAATATAGAAATTTCTGTGAAGTATTTCGAACGCATGGCCAGGATGGGCATTACACTCGAAATCGAATTGGGTGTTACAGGAGGTGAAGAAGATGGCGTGGACAATACAGGAATTGATAGTTCTAAATTGTATACCCAGCCCGAAGATGTCGCTTATTCCTACGAGCACATGAAAAAAATCAGCCATCGGTTTACAATTGCCGCGGCATTTGGAAATGTGCATGGTGTTTACAAACCGGGCAATGTGAAATTGCAACCGGTTATTCTCAAGAACTCCCAGGACTATGTAGCCAAAAAATTCAATACCGGTTCTCATCCAGTTCATTTTGTTTTTCACGGTGGTAGCGGAAGCTCCCGTGAAGAGATTCGTGAAGCCATCAGTTATGGAGCTGTAAAAATGAATATCGACACCGACATGCAGTATGCATTTCTCGAAGGAATCCGCAATTACATGTCAGACAAAAATGGATATCTCCAATCCCAAATTGGCAATCCGGATGGAGCAGACAAACCAAATAAAAAATACTACGACCCGCGTGTCTGGCTGCGCGAAGGCGAAAAAACATTTGTGAGCCGATTAAAATTGGCCTTCGAAGATTTGAATTGCATCAACCGAAATGCGTAGTGCGATTTGCGATATGCGATTTGCGAATCGCGATAGGCGATAAATCCCCCGCACAGAC
>JBJXFC010000313.1:0-4099 GCA_046153915.1 Flavobacteriales bacterium | reverse complement strand
GCGCCAGCGTTAATGAATTTTTTGTTCGGTTCATCCAATTGCAAAAATACAACCTTGGCGATTCCCGCTTCCCTTTTTAACCTTAATTAACATTGCTTTCAGGACTATTAACCTATGCGCGAGTCCTTCGCCCGTAAGTTTGCAGATAAATCAAAAATGAAAATGTCTAACCTTATGAAAAAACTTTTAATCCTCACCGGGACGCTGGTTTCTTTGATCGCAGCCCAAATCACTTTTGGACAATCGAACCAGGGCAGCATTACTTATGACGTGAAAGTCAATCTCCACAAAAGATTACCACCCGAGCGTGCTGAAATGAAAGCAATGATCCCCGAGTTTAGAACAACCAAGTCACAGCTCTTTTTTACGGAAAACGAATCTTTATCAAAACCATTGATTGAAGATGAAGAGGAGGAGATGACCAGCGGTGGGCCGCAAATTCGAATTGCTCAACCGAACAATGAGTTCTATTTGAATCAAAGTTCAGCGAAGTGCATTTCAAAAATGGAATTTATGGGCAAAGATTATTTAATCACAGATTCTCTAAAAGTATCTCCCTGGAAATTTGGCACAGAGACGAAGACCATTCAAGGTTATGTATGCAAGCAGGCTTTTTATACGGACGAATCAATCCCGGATCGCAAACAGGAAATCACTGCATGGTACACAGATCAAATCCGACCCTTCCTGGGTCCGGAAAAGTTCAACACATTGCCAGGCACTGTCTTAGCTATTGACATTAATAATGGAGAACGTTTTATGGTTGCATCCAAAATAGAATTCCGGTCTTTGAAGAAGAATGAATTAAAGATACCTGTGAGTGGACAAAAAATTACGCAGGAGGAGTTCTCAAAATTCATGCAAGAGCAAATGAAGAAGATGGGCGGTGGAGGTATAATGATCAGGCACTAATTCCACTTCAATCATGAAAAAATTTTTGATTGTTTGGGGTCTTACTTGTATGACTACGTTGGGGTTTACGCAGAAATTTTCAATCAAAGGACAAGTTTTGGATTCCATGGCGCTCCCTCTGCCTTCGGCTACGGTAATGCTTCTAAATCTTGCAGACTCTTCGCTTGTCAATTTTGCTGCGAGTGACTCCCAAGGCATTTTTGAAATGCGAAATGTAAACCGTGGGGACTATGAATTGAAAGTGACATTTGTAGGATTCGCCCCATTTTCAAAAAAAATTACAACTCCAATCAATTCTTCCGCGCTTGATCTTGAACAAGTCCGTCTTCAGCCCATTGCAAAACAACTTGATGAAATTATAATTCAGGGAGAAAAGGCTCCGGTGACCGTTAAGCGAGACACTATTGAATTCAATGCAGGTTCATTTAAAGTAAAGGCCAACGCCAATGTGGAGGACCTTCTGAAAAGAATGCCCGGGATGGAGGTAGAGTCTGATGGAACGGTAAAGGCACAAGGTGAACAAGTGCAGCGGGTAACCGTAGATGGCCGCGAATTCTTTGGCCGTGATCCAAAATTGGCAACGCGCAATTTGCCGGCTGATGCAATAGATAAAGTTCAGGTGTTTGATAAAAAATCAGACCAATCCTTGTTTACAGGTATTGAAGATGGGCAGCGTGAAAAAACCATCAACCTTGAATTAAAAGAAGAAAAACGAAATGGAGCATTCGGCAACATCATGGGAGGCGCAGGAACAGAGGATCGTTTTCAGGCTAAGGCTAGTGTTAACCGATTCGGCAAGGGAAGACAGCTTTCGTTTCTGGGAATGGGTAACAATATTAATGAGCAGGGTTTTTCAATGGATGAGTTCATGAACTTCACCGGAGGGTCACAACAACTGATGGGTGGGGGCGGAGGAATGGTCAGAATGGAGATCAATAGCGACAATCAAAATGGGGTGCCACTCAATTTCGGTGGACGCCAAAATGGAATTATGACAAACTACGCGGGTGGGATCAATTTCAATAAGGACTTAACCAAAAGGACCCAACTCACATCAAGTTATTTTTACAATCGCCTAGATCAAAATGTAAGGCAGCAAACGCAACGGGTTAACTACTTGCCCAACGATAGCAGTTATAACTATGCCGAAAATGTTGCGCAGTTGAATGCCAATGATAATCACCGGGTCAATCTGACAATAGATCATAAAATTGACTCAGCCAATTCTATTAAAACAACAAATAGCCTTACGTATTCTGACTCGGAATTAAATTCTCAAACAAATAGCCGGACAACAACCCTCAACGAAGTTTTACAGAATACGAGTAATCGCACCAACTATAACGCACAGACCAGGGCCAATTTGAATTCCAGTTTGTTGTATCGACATCGGTTTGCGAAAAAAGGGAGAACGTTTTCAACTAATTTGACACTTGGATTTACCCAAACAGAAAGTAATGGGAATCAGCAATCTTCAAACGAATATTTTACAACCCTTCAAGAGAAGCAGGAAATAGTTCAAACAAATTCACAAAACACCGACTATCAGTCATATGGTATCACCGTTTCCTATACGGAGCCGCTGGGTGGTCGAAAATATCTGGAAGGAAATTATAACCTCCGCACCAATCGCAATCAGGTAAATCGTTTGGTCTTTGATGAAATGAATGGATCACAAATTCTGAACACGCAGCTTACCAATAAATACAATAGCGTTTATGTGTACAATCGTCCGGGCATCAACTTCAGGCTCAATCGACAGAAATACAATTTCACAGTTGGAGCTAGTTGGCAAAACACACGCCTTCAAGGTGACTTAATTTCAAGGAATCAAAAGATTGACCGGACTTTTGAAAACCTCTTACCTGTGGCTCGCTTTAATTATGATTTTTCAAACTTTAAGCATGTGCGCATGGATTATGAGACTTCTATGCAGGAACCCAGCATTCAGCAACTTCAGCCGGTAGTTGATAATGGTGATCCACTTAATATTTATGTTGGCAATCCAGAACTGAGACCTGCTTATCAACAGCGTCTGTCTACCAACTTTACCACCTACGACCCAGCTCGATTCATTAACCTTTTTGCTTTCGCAACGGTCACTCACACAGGTAATACAATTACCAATTCACAAACAGTAGATAAAAATTTGGTGCGTACTACAAAACCGGTGAACGTAAAGAACAACATTGACATCAACACCAATTTGAGTTTTGGTTTTCCCCTAAAAATGCTGAACAGCCGGTTTAACATAGGCCCCATGGCAACCTATGCACGCGGAATCAATTTATTGAACGAACAGGAAAGTAAAACCTCACAGCAAACAATGGGGGGAATGATACGATACAATTACACGTTTAAGGAAATAGTTACTGTAGATTTAGGTGCCAGTCTCAGCCATCAGGAAACGAAATATGAATTCAATGCACAGAACAATCAAGTCTATTTCAATAAGACCTACTCAGTCGAGACCAATCTATATTTTCTAAAAAACTATCAATTCAACTCCGGTTTTGAATACTTGATATACAATAGTGAGACATCCAACTACAGTCAGACAATACCACTGCTTGATCTTTCGGTCTCACGATTCATGCTAAAGAACAAGGCAGGAGAACTTAAATTTGGAGTCAACAACCTGCTGGATAAAAATTTGAGTGTTTCACAAACAGCGACAGCGAATTATTTGCAGCAACAAGTCTCGAATAATTTGGGAAGGTATTTCATGCTGAGCTTTACCTACTCGCTCAACAAACAACTCAATCCAATGGGGGCAATGCGAAGGCCGGGTGTCAGGATGATCAACTCACACTAGCGTTTGAGAAAGAAGACAATTCTTATCTTTGCCCATGCGCTATATTCTTCTATTCCTTATTGGTTTAATGACAACGACACTATCGGCCCAGGTTTACATTCCTAAGTTTGACATTCAGGGCCACCGCGGAGCACGAGGCTTGAAGCCGGAAAATACGATCCCGGCTTTCTTGACTGCGCTTGACTCCGGAGTAACTACGCTTGAATTAGATGTGGTGATTACAAAAGATAAAGAGGTAATCGTTTCACATGAGCCATGGATGTCTTCCGCTATTTGCTCTGACCCTTCAGGCAAACCTGTTTCTGAGAAGGAAGAAAAGAAATACAACATGTATAAAATGACCTATGGTCAGATCAAGCAATTTGATTGTGG
>JBJXFC010000171.1:0-6796 GCA_046153915.1 Flavobacteriales bacterium | reverse complement strand
TGGGCGAATTTTCTGCAAATACTTTCCGCGCTACTGCCGTGGCAGACTTTGGCCAATCAGGTCAGGTGCTGCGAACAGAAATGTTTTTCGAAGCAGTACCCGATGATTTTCTGGACGAAGAACCTGCAGGCTGGAACTGGCATCCCAAAGATCCGGATGTGCCCATTGTGATTCCTTCCGATTATCTCGCGTTGTACAATTTCGGATTTGCACCCGGACAACAATTGCCTCAGATTTCTCAAGACATTGCTAAACTTTCTGTTTTTGATATCCTGATTTCGGGAAATGGAAAAGAAAAAATTTTCAAAGGAAGAATTGCCGGTTTCAGTGATCGCATCAACACCATTCTAACACCCCAGAAATTTTTGGATTACTGCAACGCCGAATTTGGAGAAAAAAAATCGCCTGAACCCAATCGCATTATCGTCAAGGCTTCGCAATCTGCTCCCCTCGAAAAATTCATGCAGGAACAGGGCTATGAAACCAACAGCGAGACTATGCGGGCAGGTAAGGCGCAGGACATGGCCCGAACGGTTTTTATGGCGGCCATATTGATTGCTCTTGTTGTTGTGCTTATTTCTTTGGGAAGCTTTATCCAGTTTGCTGATTTGATGATAGCGCGCGCCGATAACGAAATTAAAACCCTGAGTTATCTTGGGTATGCGAATAGTTCAATCACGGCTATTTTATTCAAACAGATAATTGCATTCGTTGCGATTAGTTCGGCAGTAGCATTGGTTGTTGGAGTCGTGTTGAGATACTGGCTGTTGAGTAAAATTCCCGCTCTCTTTCCGGATCCCGGATTTGCACCACCGTTGCAGGCAGTAGGCATATTTGTGCTTTTGATCGCAGTTTATTTTTCGATCACGTTTATCAATATCCGAAGGCAAGTGGCATCTTTAACCAAAGGTTACTAATCCCAATGGCAACGATTCAAAATACTTCCTGGGTTTCTTGCAATGTGCAGGGCATTGAGCTCGTGTTGCATCCATTGGGATATGTCTATTGGCCTGAGAAAAAGACATTGATTTGTGCTGATCTACACATCGGAAAAGGAGGACATTTTCGAAAAAACGGAGTGGCCATTCCTGTTCTCGCGAATAAAAATAATTTTTGGAACCTGAGTGTGGTCTTTGATTTTTTCAAACCGAACACCTGGATTGTTGTTGGCGACATGGTGCACAGCACTGAAAATTCGGAGTGGAAGGACTTTGTTGATTTTCTCGATAATTATCCGGACATAGACAGAATTCTGGTGAAGGGCAATCATGAAATTTATGCGGATGATACCTACCGTCAAATGGGTTTCAGCGTTCACAACCGATTGGATCTTGATCCGTTCATTCTCACACACGATGTTTTGGAAGAAATTCCCTTGAACCAATTTAATCTCTGTGGGCACTTACATCCAGCCGTTAGATTGGTAGGCGACGGACGTCAAACTTTGAGGGCGTCTTGCTTTTACTTTGGAAAAAATGTGGGTTATCTGCCTGCTTGCGGAGAATTCACCGGAACATCGATCATTCGACCTGTTGCAGGCGATCAGGTCTTTGTTATTGCAAATAATACGATTATTGAGAAATCAATCAAAACTTCAACTCCTTGATGAGTTTGCCGTGTTTCCAATAAGACTCTTTGATTTTTTGGCCGCTTTCGTTGAATTCTTTACTCGTGCCATGTTCCTTTCCGTTTAGGTAGGTCTCCTCTGATTTGAGTTTGCCACTTTCAAAGTAGAATTTCCAGGTTCCGTTTTCCAGATTTTTTTTGTACGTACCTGTCCATTGCAATTTGCCATTTGGGAAGAAGACCTCTTCCTTTAGCATTTCATCCGATTCTTTGTCGAAATACAAAACAACATAATCCTTTCCGTTTTCATGTTTACGCATCACCTTTCGAACCATGTTATCGGTTTGAGCAAAGGCATTTGCCGAAATCAACAGGAGGAATAATATTCTGAAAATCACGTCTTTAGGGTGAAAGTTGCTAAATCAAACCTTCTTTACGGTATTTCCTGAGGATAGTTACCTCAGTCTTCGATATAGACTGTAAAGGAACCGGAGTAGTTGATGTCGTTTCCAACAGGTTCGCCATCCTCAATTTCATTCAAAACCATCTGAAAACTAATTCTTTCCGTGCCGCCAGTGATTGGAGCAGAAATAACCTGAACCAGACCTTCAATAGGTACAAACTGACGCAATGAATCAAGAGGATCGTTGACATTAAATTCTTCGATCAAGGCCGCAAATTCAAACTCATTGTCCTCAGAATCAATGTAAAACGTGCCTCCACCGTCGATGTCCGGAATTTCAATGATGGTATTGAGCCCATGCGTGCCAAATTCGCCTTCAACATTTACATCAGCCGTGATATAATAGCGGCGTGAATCTTCAACCGTGCTGTCGGAAAGTATATAGTTGGCATCCAAGAGCGAAAGACCAAGACCTTGCCAGGCCACGGAGCCGCAGTTACAGGCGTAAGGAACGGCCACATAATCAGGAGTCTTGCGACACGAGGCAATTACAGCGGTAATCACAATCGCCAAAAGGGTAACTTTAATTTTTCTCATATACTCTTGATATTCTGCACGAAAATAAGGCTATTCGAAATCAGGATACAGCAAATATTTTTTACGAATTAACTTATAACTCTGAATATCTGTTGCCCACGACTTCCTGATATCAGACACCGACATCCCCGCCTGGAGTTGCTTGCGAAACGCATCTGTGCCTGCAAGTTGGTCAAAATGTTTGTTATTGGTAAAAAAGGCGGCTTTATCCGGGGCATTTTCATACAGGCCTACAATCCATTCCAGGTAAATTTCTTTGGAAGAAGTAATGTAAAAATCACCAAATTCTTTCAAATGATGGCCCTTACAAACTTTTCCTTCATGCTGCGGGTCCATGGCCACTCCGGGAATGTCTTTCGGGGTGAACTCAAAGCGGCCCGTCGTATTGCCAGGATAACCAATCACCTGAAATGGAAGATCTGTCCCTCTGCCCACACTCACCACGGTGCCTTCAAACCAGCACAAAGAAGGGTAGAGGTAAACAGCAGACATCGTGGGAAGGTTGGGAGATGGTGCTACGGGCAGATTGTAGAGATCGCTGTGCGTGTATTTTTCGCATGGTACAACGGTCAGATCGCATTTTACTCCGCCCTTCAGCCAGCCTTCGCTATTGATCATTTGTGCAAGTTCTCCCACCGTGCAGCCATGAACCACGGGAATGGGATGCATGCCCACAAACGATTGATACTTGAGATCCAGCACCGGACCGTCTATATAAAAACCGTTGGGATTGGGTCGGTCCAAAATCAAAACCGGAATTTTCGCATCTGCACACGCTTCCATCACATAATGCATGGTACTTATATACGTGTAAAAACGGGCGCCCACATCCTGGATATCAAACACAACTATTTCAAGGCCACTCAGCATCTCCGAGGTTGGTTTTTTGTTTTTGCCATAAAGCGAAATCAATGGAATGCCCGTTTTTGGGTCTTTGCCATCCTTGACGTGCTCGCCGGCTCCTGCTTCACCGCGAAATCCATGTTCAGGAGCGAATACTTTTTGAACCAAAATACCGCTATGAAGCAAAGTATCAACGAGGTGTACTCCCGAAATCTGGCTGGTCTGATTGGCTACTATGCCTGTTTTTTTTCCTTTAAGCAAGGGCAGGTAGAGATCCAATCGCGCTGCACCAGTAACAATCTGGGTGTTTACCTCCAGCGATTTACTCGGAAAAACAGGCACTCCATTGTTTTGTGCTGTAGAACACGAAATCAACATCAAACAATACAGAGACACTAAAAAGGTTTTGTTCATCGGAAAATACTTGTGATAAATCCTGGGCCGTATTTCAAACACCGCACCAAAGCTACTCATTTGAGCAATCTCTTGATGGATATTTCGCCCTGTTGGTTGCATCAGCTCCAATCCGGAATTTTCAGATGGCCAATCAACCGCGATTTTGGCAAGAATATATTTCCATTCGCAAATCATTTTCACAAAACGGTGTTGTGTATTCCATCACTTTTGCGGCCGTCCGAATGAAGGAATAAGCTTATTATCGCAGTATTGAATATTTCCGGATTTATATCGCGTAGAATTCTCAAAAGTGGTGATCGCCAACAGATCTCGCGTCCCATAGTGCGCATTGCTACTATAGGCATTGCCATTGGTGTTGCGCTGATGCTCTTGAGTCTGGCCATAGTGAAGGGCTTCCAGCAGGAAATTCGCAATAAGGTAATTGGCTTTGGTTCTCATTTTCAGATTACCGCCAATGAACGCAGTTACAGCCGCGATTCGCAAAGATTGCTTCTTGATTCTGCTGTCTACAACACCATCCGAAATACTCCCCATGTAAGTCATGTTCAGGTATTCGCTACAAAACCTGGAATCATAGAAACGAAAGAGGCCATTCAGGGGTGCATTATCAAAGGTGTCGGATCAGATTTCGATTGGAAGTTTATGCAGGAATGCATGTTGGAAGGAAATATTCTGCAAAAGGACTCCACGAATAACACCTATCAACTCATCATCAGTTCTTACATCGCCAAACGATTGCAACTGAAAGTAGGGGATAAGACCAGCTTGTATATTTTCAATGATCAGGCCGATCCGCGTCAACGAAATTTTGTCATTCAGGGAATCTATGAAACCGGTCTGGAGGATTTTGATGCGCAATTCGTTTTTACAGATATTGCAAACGTGCAGAAATTATCGGGCTGGGGAATTCGTGTAGAAGCACAAATAGACAGCACAAGCATTGGTGGATATATTCCTCTCGGGGCTTTTGCATTTGGTGGTGATGGCGACTACAGCTATCAATGGACAGATTCTACCTGGCGCGGCGAAGGTCCGCATGCTATTCTTACAAATAGTGATACGACTGTGATGGTGGTTGTAACTGATCGCATGGAAACTGCGCCAGATACTGCATGGCTTTCCATAAATTTTGATGATGACACCAGCACAGATCCTTCGCGTGCATTTACCACGGCCGTGCGCACATCAGGAGGAAGTGATAAACATTACATCGGCGGATATGAAGTGATCATTGATGATTACGAGCGCCTGATAGAAGCAGATGATAATTTATTTTCATCTCTCACAACACGTTTTCTACAAACACAAAAAATTACCGATCGCAATCCCGAAATTTTTTCGTGGCTCGAAATGCTCGACATCAACGTCATCATCATTATCATTTTGATGGTCGTAATTTCGATTGTCAATATGACTTCTGCATTGCTCATCATTATTCTCGAAAGACAAAATATGATTGGTACTTTGAAAGCCCTTGGAATCCGCGATCAATCCGTAATGACCATCTTCCTGCGCAATGCCATTTCCATTATCGGCAGAGGCATGCTATGGGGCAATATTGTTGGTGTCGGACTGGCTTTCCTGCAATGGAAGTTTGGCATCATGGGCCTCAATCCGGAGAACTATTATGTAGACAGTGTTCCCATCAAATTTGACCTGCTTTATTTTTTGTCTTTGAACATCGCAACACTCATCGTTTGTTCGGTGTGTATGATATTGCCTGCATTGTATGTTCTCAAAATCAGCCCGGTGAAGGCCATGCGATTCAGTTAATCTGAAATACTGTGAGTCAGAAATTTTCATACAAATCATTTGTTCTCGAATATGGAGTGTATGGAAGTGGCCAGGAAACGGTGCTTTGTTTCCATGGATTTGGCAGAAAACAAGAGGACTTCGAACTATTTACTGCACTTCTTAAACCCGGTCAGCAACTTGTTTCTATAAACTTGTTTGCCCATGAAGGAAGTTATTTTCCGGAAGATCGAATCGACAATCAACCTCTTCTTTTAAGTGAATGGAAAGAGATGTTGGAAGCTTTTTTATCCGAATTAAAAATTGATCACTTTCACTTGTTGGGCTATAGCATGGGTGGAAGGATCGGCCTCGTTACCCTGGGTTTGATGCGCGAACGCATACAATCTGTCTTGCTCATCGCTACCGATGGACTTAAGATCAATATGATGTATAAGTTCGCCAGTGGCACCATACTGGGTAAATACCTGTATCGGAAATTAATTGACAATCCGAAACCACTTTTTGCTGTTGCGAATGTGCTCCACAAATTAAAATTGCTGAGTCCAAAATTGCATCGCTTTACACATGTGCATTTGGATACACGCGAAAAAAGAATACTTGTTCATGATGCCTGGTTGATCTACCGAAATTTTTTCCCTGACCTGCACGAAACAGCCGCTATTATTCTGGACAAGAAAATCCCTTTCCACATGATTTTCGGAAAGTATGATTCTGTTATCCGCCCGCAACTTGGTGAGAAGTTTTGTCGTATCTTGGGGGATATGAAATATATGAGCGTTATATCCTCCGGACACCGTTTGCTGAACGACCAATTGTTGGAGTATATTCGTGAGCGCAGATTGTGGCCTTGAATTTTTATTATTCTTTAAGATGAAAATTGTATCCTGTGTTTTCTTCATCCTGATTTCCCTGATTGTGAAAGCCATTCCGGAAAATATTTCGAATCTGATTCATGTAGATCAGTTTGGCTATCGGCCTGAAGCAAAAAAAATTGCAGTGCTAAGCAATCCAATAACGGGCTACAATGGCACTGAGGAATATGCACCCGGAGCGACATTCGAGGTGCGCAATTGGTTTAACGATGATGTGGTTTTTTCCGGATCGCCATTTCCGTGGAATGACGGAATAACACATTCCCAAAGTGGAGATCAAATCTGGTGGTTCGATTTTTCATCTTTCAATGCCGATGGTTCTTACTACATTTTTGATCCTCAA
>JBJXFC010000285.1:0-2968 GCA_046153915.1 Flavobacteriales bacterium | reverse complement strand
GATGATCTTAAGTATGGTTTTTTACACTTCCTTTGTAGAAGAATCCTCGTTCACTAAACCCTGTTAACCGTGAAAACTCTTCTCATCTCGTTTATCTTTCTGGTCTGCTCTCTCCTTTCTTTCTCCCAAAACAACTGGCTAAGGCGCGCTGGTGGGGAAAATCACGACGAAGCCCTCGATATGGCGGCTACCTCCGATGATCATTTTGCCATTGTGGGCTATTTTGCTTCCGGGGCGACTTTTGGCAATTCTACCCTTTCAAGCTCCGGATTCAGTGATGCATTTGTGCAAAAAGTAGATGCCGGCGGAAATACCATCTGGGCCGTAAAACTGGGAGGCACCAAATCGGATCGCGCTACTTCAGTGGCCTGCGACGACGATGGGAATATCTATGTAACAGGTTTTTTCTCCGATGAAGCCAACTTCGGACCTATTACCCTCGACGAGGTGGGCGATTCGCTGGAAATATTCGTCACCAAAATCAATACAGACGGAGTTGTTCAATGGGCCAAAGCCTGCGGTGGTATCTCTGATGATTACAGCTATGGCATCGCAGTAGACGAAGTGGACAATGTGATTATCACCGGACAATTTCGCGAAACCGGACACTTCGGAAGTATCACACTCACCAGCGACATGTATGAAGACAATTCGTATTGGAGTTACGACATCTTTGTTGCCAAACTGGATACCGATGGCAACTGGCTTTGGGCCGAAAAAGGCAGCGCTGCCGATGATGACCGCGGCCTCAGTGTTACAACAGACAACTACAACAACATCTACGTATGTGGTCAATTCAGCGATACCATCACCTTCGATCAACTGCATTTAAACGATGTTGCCAACGCTGGTTTTCTTATCAAATGCAATCCCAATGGTGAAGAACAATGGTTCGATAAACTGGCCGCCTCACAACTTGTAACCTACGATGTAACGACAGACCTCGATCACAACATTTTGCTCACCGGCGAATACTCCGGTCAGTTGGCCATTTTTAACGATGGTATCGACTTTGTTCCCGCAGGATATGTGTTCAATATTTTTCTCTCCAAATTTGGCCAGAGCGGCAATATGATGTGGACCTCGCACGCCGGAAGCAGCAATTTTTGTTCTGCCAAAGCAGTGTGTGTGGGCGCAAGCAACGAGGCGTATGTAACAGGCACGTTTAATTGTGTGATGGACGAATTCAGCGAAGAATATGGCGAAGGTATTTTTAACAGTGTAGGTTACAGAGATGTATTTGTGACACGCTTCAACACCAACGGCGACCGCACCTGGGAACGCCAGTTTGCAAGTTCAAAAGATGATTATTGCGCTGCCATCGCCTACCAGGGTATTGCAGACAAACCGCTAATAGCTGGCAGTTATTCTGGTTTTTTTAATGTGCCGTCTGGTGCAGGCTTTGTCTTTGCGCCTGAAAATGATAACTATTACTGGGATTATTATTTTCCGAATTGCGAAGGTGAATTATGTGGCGACAATAATTACGCTGATTTTATTCAGGTGGAAGCAGACGGCAACAAAGACATTTTCTTCACCAGTCCGGTAAGCCTGGTTAGAGAACCCTATGATTATTACAACCGAACGCTCTACAACTCCCCACTTTGCGATAGACCAATTGTTAAGCCCTGTACAAGTGATCTCTATCAATATGGTTGCACAGAAACCACTTGCGAAGACTCTATACTGATGTGCAATCCTTCGTTGTTATATCTCAACACCAATACCGGCTCTTCAGGTTTTATAGGACCAGCCTACGATTATCTTTGGAGCAATGGCAGCACCATCAATCAAATAATGGTAAGCAATAGCGGTTGGTACTGGACCCAGACAATACGTGAAGATGGCTGCGAGACTTTTGTAGATTCTGTTTATGTCACAGTAGCACCCTATCAATGCCCAACTATTATTGATGATGCGGGATTCAATGCCAGCCCTGACTGCTATCCTGTTAACGTTTCACTTTGTGCTCCCGATTCGGCATTGCTTACTGCATCAGACTTTGATAATTCCGAATACTGGTGGGCTGGAGAAAATCAAGGGGTGATCGATTCTACGGCGAGCATAATTGTGAATGAAGGTGGATTGTATGCTTTCAATTTTTTAGATGACTATGGATGTCAGCGATCAAGTCTAATCAACGTCGACGTAGTTTATACAATTGATACAATTACACCTCAGTTAGAAATTATGTATCAGCCGGCTATAGATACCATTGCTGTGCAAACATGTGAAAATATGTTCTCGTGTGTCGATCTTTCAGTAATTGATTTGTATCCCAACATAGAGGGTTTATTTGAGATTAACGTAGAGGTTAATTGGCAGATTTATCTGGAAGGAAATCTTGTTCTTCAGATCGAGGACATGCCTCCGTTTATTTGTTACACACCTGATGAAGAAGGTTTATATCATGTCATTGCAACTCCTTCTATTGAGCATCCGTGGCCCTGTGAAGGCGTTATTCCATATCCACCTCTGGAGGGATGGTTTACCTATGAAATACTCGAAGCGCCAGATGTGAATTTATCCATTTCCGGAGAATTATTTATATGTCCGGGAGATACAACGCTCATTGTAGCCAGTGGAGCTGATCAATTAACATTCGGTGGAGAATATCCATTCACTCCGGTTGGCGATTCAGCTGTTCTTATTGATGAATTTGGATTGTACAGTGTTTATGGAATAAGCATACTAGAGGGTTGCTCTGACGAACAAACGTATTATTTTCAGGTATCATCCAAACCTGCTCCTTTGGCATGGATGGAACCAGCAAGTGGTGTTGTATGTCCCGGCGACAGTGTTCAACTATGGTGCGAAGAAGGCCTGGAATACCATTGGATCGGTCCATTGGGCGAAGAGATCGACGATACCCAAAGCATCTATGTGAGTATTCCGGGGTTTTACTACTGTATTCTCACCGACTATTCGGGTTGCATTTTAGAATCGAATATGGTGGAGGTCAAAGAAT
>JBJXFC010000280.1:0-4383 GCA_046153915.1 Flavobacteriales bacterium | reverse complement strand
GATGATCTTTTTTTCATTCGGACTAAAGTCCGATGCAAGGGTATAATTTCGAGCCTACGGCTCTTGGGGTTCTGCACATTCTACAATTCGTATGATCGATTTACATGGTAACCAAAGAACTCATCTCCGAAGACGCTATGCCCCATTGGCACATTAGACACATTAGTCACAACTTGTCCAGAGCGCAGCGTGGGATTAGCACATTATCATTGCCCAAAGAATACGCTCAATCCATCCTAATTCGAATCTCTATTCAGGGCCGTGCAGCCCATTCTCCATTCTCCATCTTCCATTTTCAATTGATCCTAGTAAGCTCTCGCAAACAACACCCTCTCCTTACTCGGCTTGCCCGAAACCATGCATTTTCCATCCTCTTTGCCAAGATCAAAAGGAATACAACGGATTGTAGCTTTGGTTTCATCCTTCACCTTTTCTTCCGTCTCTTTTGTTCCATCCCAATGCGCTAAGAAAAATCCGCCTTTATCGTCGAGAAGCTTTTTGAATTCTTCGTAGGTATCTACTCGGGTAATATGTTCCTCGCGGTGTTTCATCGCCTGATTGAAAAGATTCTCCTGAATGTCTGTCATCAATTGAGCAATCACTTCTACAGCTCCATCCTGAGAAATTGTTTTCTTTTCTCCGGTATCACGACGTGCAATTTCGATGGTGCCATTTTCCATGTCCTTTGGACCAATGGCCACTCGAACTGGAACACCTTTTAATTCGTATTCGGCAAATTTCCAACCACTGCGTTTGCTGTCATCATCGTCAAATTTGACCGTGAGACCTTTTGCACGCAGCGCGCCAATCATGCCTTGCATTTTGTCGCGTATTTCACCCAATTGTTCTTCGCCTTTATAGATAGGAACAATTACAACATGGATTGGAGCCAACATCGGTGGCAATCGCAATCCCTGATCATCGCTGTGTGTCATAATCAACGCGCCCATCAGTCGGGTGGAAACTCCCCACGATGTAGCCCATACATAATCCAACGCACCTTCTTTGGGTTGGAATTTCACATCAAATGCCTTCGCAAAATTTTGACCCAGAAAATGCGAAGTTCCCGCTTGAAGTGCTTTTCCATCCTGCATCAATGCCTCAATACACATGGTATCGAGAGCGCCTGCAAATCTTTCACTTTCGCTTTTGCTTCCTTTTATAACAGGCATTGCCATCCACTTCTCTGCAAAATTTGCGTAGACGTTGAGCATTTTGGTGGTTTCTTCAATTGCTTCGGCAGACGTTGCGTGCGCAGTATGCCCTTCCTGCCAGAGAAATTCTGTTGTGCGCAAAAACAATCGTGTACGCATTTCCCATCGAACGACGTTGGCCCATTGGTTTATAAGAATCGGCAGATCGCGGTAACTCTGAATCCAGCCTTTGTAGGTATTCCAGATAATGGCCTCACTGGTAGGGCGCACAATAAGCTCTTCTTCGAGCTTCGAATCCGGATCAACAATCAGTTTGCCTTTTTCGTTGGGATCGGCTTTGAGGCGGTAATGGGTAACTACGGCACACTCTTTGGCAAAGCCCTCGGCATGGCCTTCTTCCTTCTCCAAAAAGCTTTTCGGCACAAAAAGTGGAAAATACGCATTCTGGTGACCGGTGTCCTTGAACATTTTGTCCAGGGCATCCCGCATTTTTTCCCAGATAGCAAATCCATATGGTTTGATTACCATGCAGCCACGAACAGCGCTGTGGTCGGCCAAATCGGCGTTTACCACGAGCTCATTGTACCATTTGCTGTAATCCACACTTCTCGAAGTCAGTTTATCGGCCATAAATAGATGGTATGATTGTTGTTAAATTTTGAGCGGCCAAAATAAGTAGCAAGTACTGCTCATTATATTTGGATGTTGAAGAAGATACCATTTTTAATTAAAAACACATTGGCAATGAAAAATCTCATCCTCCTTTCTACCCTGTTTCTTGCCCTGTTGAGTTCTTGTACCCAGCAGAAATACGCTACTACAACGTCGTCGTATGAAAATGACGAGGTATACTATCAGAATGGTGAAACCTTTATCACCGATTTTGCTCTTGCAGACAATCTGCCTGATCAAAAGCCTGATAACTATGTAGATCCCAACCAGGTGGATGATTATTACGATCCTTCATCGCAATCGACCGCAGATCAATACAATTCGGATGATTATGTAGATGACAACTCTTATTCCAGTGGCGACGGCAGCGTTACCAACAACTATTACGGCGATGTTTATCAAAATAACAGCACAGGATGGGGAATGAACTCACCAAATTATGGCAATTACGGCTGGAACAACTGGGGTCCTTATAACCGCCTTTCATGGAATCCATACACCGGCTGGGGATATAGCTTTGGTTGGGGAAATGGTTGGGGAAATGGCTGGGGTAATGGTTGGGGTAATTGCCAATGGAACGATCCATGGTGTTGGAATAACTCCTGGTATGGCGGTGGATATTACGGTGGATGGGGATGCGGTTGGAATTCATCCTACTATGGATGGGGATCCCCTTACTACGGTTGGAGCACTCCTTATTATGGATGGGGTTATGGCAACTATTACAATGGAAACAACTACTATGGTGGCGGCAACTGGGGAAATAACGACGGAGGTTATGGAAATGGTCTCGTTTATGGACCGCGTCCAACTGTATCGGTAGGTTCAAATATCAGTTCATCGTATGAAGGTGGAACACTTGGTCATCACATTGGCATATACGAGCCAGCCAACACGACCTTGCTCGGAAATCCATCTATTGCTTATCAGACCAAGCCTGCTAAGAAACCTTTTGAATCGGCTGGCGAAGTTGCCTCATTGCATCACGATGGAAAACTGACTGAACAAGAAAATGCAACCAAACCCACTCCGGCATTTGAACCGGTGTTGGCAGCCAGTCCAGCTGGGCCTTCGCTTTCACCAAGCACAAGTTTGAAACCTATAACTTCATCTGTTCTTGACGAAAAAAATCCATCTCTCACGGTTATCGACAAACCATCGCATACTGAAATATCACAACCAAAGCCAGCGAGCGATATTTCTGTTTCAGCAGACCGGGAGCCGGCTCAATTGGTATTGCCCAAAGATCCGGCAGTTGAATCAGATTATTATACCATTCCGCGCAAACCTGCATCCGGCGGAAGCAACGGACAATCGGGCACAGTAGACCGTCAGAATACATCTGCAAGTAGGACTAATTCAAATACTTCGACGCGCACTCCATCGAATGGAAATGCATCGAATCGCACACCAGTGCGCGACAACAATGCTCAACCAGCAACAAATGGAAACTCACGTCAGGAAGTGAAACCCGAATCTCGACCATCCAACTCAAATCCGCCATCCTACAAACCCGAGCCTCGTCCGGAAGTAAAAACGCCCAAACCAGAAGTGAAGGCGCCAAAGCCCGAGGTAAGGACTCCAAGACCTGAAGTAAAAACTCCAAAGCCGGAAAGCCGACCAACGCCCAATCCCCCTTCTGTAAAACCTCCGAGTGGCGGTGGCAGCAGAAACTCTGGTGGTGGCAACTCGGGAGGAAGCAGAGGAAACGGCGGCGGTGGAGGCGGTGGCTCAAGCCCTCGTAAAAAATAATCTACTCATTATTTTCAAAAAAGATAGTTCATACACGAATTGTCCAGATAACAAACACAGTTAAAAGCCATGAAAAAAATTTCATTTCTTCTTCTAGCTCTCGGACTTGGATCTCTTGTCCAGGCTCAAAGTGAAATTGATGCGCTGCGTTATTATCTTACTCAACGACCTGCAACAGCCAGATCTTTTGGTATGGGCTCTTCTTTTGGAGCGCTGGGTGCCGATCTGAGTTCATTCGGCACAAATCCGGGTGGAATTGGATTGTACAAACGATCTGGAATGGAATTTTCTTTCGCCTTCCACAACCTCGATAATACCACACTGTATAACGGAACTTCTTCAAATTCACTTGAAAGTAAATTCACGCTGAACAATTTTGGAATTATAGGAAGCAAAAAACCCGCAAATAGTGATTGGGTTTCGCTCAACTTTGGAATTGGGTACTCTAAAACCAATGATTTCGCAGATAATATTTCCATTCGCGGAACTGATTTTAACACCACAATCATGGACGTCTTTGCGGCTCAGGCTGCTGGTGTAGCAACTGAAAGCATTGGCGACTTAGTTCCATTTACCGCTGGTCCTGCGTATTACGCATATGCGCTCGACACACTTGGAAACTTCTATGTACCAGCAGCAAGTGGTGGTGAAATAATTCAATCCAAATCCATTGAGCGTTCAGGTGCACAAAGTGAAACCGATTTCACTTTTGGTGGAAATTACAAAGACATCTTGTTTGTTGGTGGCTCGCTTGCTTTTCAAGGCGTGCGGTTTTTCGAAAAAGGAATTTACCGCGAAGAATTTG
>JBJXFC010000268.1:0-5876 GCA_046153915.1 Flavobacteriales bacterium | reverse complement strand
CCGCCCACAATCAATTTTACGACCGCTGACCCGGAACTGGATCCAAAATTGAATTTCACTTTCAATAAAGCCCAGAAACGAACCGTTCGCGCTGCCATGAGCAATACCTTTGGTTTCGGTGGTCACAATACTTCTGCTATTTTCAAAAAGCCTGAATGAGCTGGAAGTTTCCTTTCTTTAAGAAATCCAAAGCCAACAAAGAAATACAAGCCTTCGTGAAGAAGGCTTTTGGTTATACCCCAAAGGATACTGCACTTTACGAACAGGCGGTAAGGCATAGTTCTGCGGCCACCAAAATAAAACCAGGTCTTAAAAACAGCAACGAACGCCTTGAGTTTCTTGGCGACGCTGTTCTGGATACTGTTGTTGCGCATTATCTCTACAACAAATACCCGGCTCTTCCCGAAGGTGAACTCACCAAAATGAAAAGCAAAGTTGTACGCCGTGAGAATCTCAATATGATAGGATATACGCTGGGAATTGATGAGCAGCTTCATCTCAATCTGGGGCGCCAGGAAATGCACGACAGCATTGTGGGCAATGCACTGGAGGCCTTGATTGGAGCTGTTTACCTCGATAAAGGATACAACGTGACGCGCGATATTGCCCTAAAGCTTATGAAGCAACACGGACTCGATTCTCGCGTGCACGATGACGTCGATTACAAAAGCAAATTGCATGAGTGGTGTCAGAAACACAAACGATCTCTTGAATTCAAAGTAGTCAGTCATCGCAATGAAGGCGGAAGCAGTTTCTACGATATAATAGTTCTCATCGACGATAATGAATCGGGTCGTGGAGAAGGATCTTCTAAAAAAAGTGCAGAACAAAAGGCGAGCAAACAAGCGTGTGATGAAATCTTCACAAGCCATAAATCTTAACCAGATGGTCGCATTTCGTCGAAATGAATTTCAAACTGGGTTATCTGGTAATTAGATCAGTGCCTGTTTTCTCTCATTCAACTTTCCAGAATCCTTATTGGCAAAATTGGATTTGCAAAATTCCAAATTGCGATGGATTATTTGTGCTGTAAAATAACAAACATAGAATTGAATTTAAACTCATAGTGCGGCTTCGTAAGCCGGTTTTGGTTAGTGAATAAGAGAACCATCGTTCTGCAAGGCGGTGGTTTTTTTTCGGGAGGGCATCAATTCGTTTTGTGACACATGAGCCAGAAAACATTTGCGAACCTGGCCGAATTGAAAATTGAAATCAGCGCTCAAGGAATTTAAAAGAATGAAAAATTTCTGAAAAGATCACTTCAAGAATAAATTCATGTAAATTCTATTGGCCGAACCCAAGTAAAATTGATTTTGAATTGTTTCTTAGCATCAAGGCATAGAATTAAAGGTATGAATATGAAATTAACGTGTTTGAAAGGGACTATAGCTCTTCGGAATTTTTCTTTGGCTATTCTCATAAGCATTGCAAGTCAATCGACTGCACAACTTAGCGAAGAATGGCATACCGAAATAAATGGTTCAGGCGATTTCTCTGATGTTTTCACGTGTGTGGATACCGATGATGAAGGCAATATGTATTTCGGCGGCTCTGCTGTATTACCAGGCCAAAACAGCAATTATCTGATCGCTGCATTTAAGCCGGATGGCAGTCTGGATTGGGCACACCAATACAATGCCCCCGGGAACGGCCCCGACGACATCAAGGATATTGTGGTGAAAAACGGCAAAGTCTACGTGACCGGATATGGAAATAACGTAACCGTTGGAAATGACTTCTGGACCTTGTGTTTTTCGGTTACCGGTGACAGTCTTTGGGCCAATATGTACAATGACCCTACTTACAATCAATACGATCAGGCCAATGCACTTTTTGTTGATGATGCGGGGAATGTATACGTAACCGGTGAAAGTGATCGCGATATCACCGGCGTTACCAATGATGATTTCCTCACCATCAAATTGTCGCCAACCGGCGATTTGCTTTGGGCACAGCGCATGAATGGAGCCGGAAATGCCACCGACCGTGCAGAGGCCGTCGTTGTGGATGCAAGCGGTAATTCGTTTGTAACTGGTAGAAGCGAAAACGGAAATGACGACGACTACAGAACAATAAAATACGATGCCAATGGGAACGAACTTTGGGCTGTGAACTATGATAACGGAGGCAACGATCGCGCAGTGGATATGGGAATTGATGATAGCGGCAATATTTACGTAACCGGCAGACGTGATAATGGCAACAACGATGATTACACCACCGTGAAATACAATACATCTGGTGCGCTGGTGTATACCAAAATTCTGGATTTTGTGGATGATGACAGACCGGAAGGAATTGCTGTAAACGGAGATGGTAGTTTTGCTGTAACCGGCAGAAGTGACGCGAATGCCAACGCAACTATTAACTGGAACTATTATACTGTGAAATACGATGCCGCCGGAACGCAGCAGTGGACAGCCACCTACAACGGAATTGCAAACAACGATGATGTGGCAGTTGCAGTGGACCTCAACGCTGATGGTCAGGTAGTCGTAACCGGATATTCGGATAGCGACAATACAATCAATATCAACAACAATATTGTTTCCATTTTATACAACAATGCAGGGACTCAAATCTGGACTGATACATATACAGTGAATACAAATAGTGATGCTGCATTTGATGTTGTATTCGCTCCTTCTGGAAATGCGATTGTTGCGGGCTTTCAGGATGAATTGTTCAAAGATGCTGTTGGAATTTACATCGATCAGGCAGGAACGCAATCAGCGACGGTGTATGGATTGCAAGGCGACAACACCGAAAATATTCGAGACATCGCAGTAGATGGTTCTGGAAATGTGTTTATCACAGGATACAGTGTAGGATTGGATACAGACAGAAATTTGTGTACCTTAAAACTCAATCCCTCCGGCGATACACTTTGGTCGAGAACCATTACAGGTTCCATGTTCGGCAGCGACGACGATGCTTTTGCGCTCGCGCTGGATAATACCGGAAATGTGGTGATTGCCGGATACATCAAAAACAGTGGCACGGGTTCAGATATGATCGTTGCCAAATACAATACCAATGGCACATTGCTTTGGCAAAGTGTATACGATGGCGTTGTGCACGAAAGTGACAGGGCATACGACATGGTATTGGATGCAGCGGGCAATGTTTATATTACTGGCAAAGTGGATATCGATCCTACTATTACTGCCAATGATGAGGTGTTTACTGCGAAATATACTTCGGGTGGAATTTCTTCCTGGACTGCACAATATACAGGTGGTACAGGTGGCAGCGAACGGGGTAAACTTGTGCGTGTAGCTGCATCTGGCAACGTGTATGTGTGTGGAAGAAAATTCAATGGTACAGACGAAGATATTCTCATCATTAAATACAACAATGCCGGTGCACAACAATGGGCTGTAACCTACAATGGTGCAAATGGCAATGATGATCCTACCGATATGGAGCTCGATGCAAATGAAAATGTTCTTATTACCGGAACACAGGAAACGGCATTTAACTCGCTTATTACCGATTATCTAACCTTGAAGTATGACAATGCAGGCAATTTGATTTGGGACGAAGTGTATGCTGGCACCGGAGGTGGTATTGATGTAGCCGAAGCGCTTGATGTATTTGCGAATGGAGATGTTGTTGTGACCGGATATGCCGACTCAGATAACAGCGCTAATGTGAACAACGATGCCGTAACTATAAAATACAACACCAATGGCGGTGCAACATGGACAAACGTTTTTGATAACAACGGATTGGATGATGCAGGAGATGATGTAGCGGTGAGTGAAGCCGGACAAGTTTTTGTGACGTCACATATAAATGTTGGGACAAGCGAAAACCTAAACTACGACCTCAAATTATTTGCCATCACAAATGCGGGCAGTGTAGGTGCTGCAGCAACTTTCGCTCTTTCAGATTCATCTGATGTTGGCAACAAAATCACGATAACAGGCAATGAAATATTTATCGGTGGAAGTACATGGAATCAGTTTCAACAACGAAACAAACTTGTTTTAAAATATGCTTTTGTTGATGCCGTATCGGACACACAAACTGAAAGCTATACTCTGACACTTAAACCGAATCCAGCGAACGAAGGTGTATTTCTCACATCCACAAATCAAGTACTGAATGCTCAGGTAACTATCACCGACATGCTGGGAAGAACAGTGCGAAGCCATCAGTATAACTCTTTTCTTAGCGATTACTTTGATGTTTCCGATCTTGAAGAGGGTCTTTATAACTGCACACTTACAACTTCAACTTATTACAGAACAATCAAATTCTTCAAATCAAATTAAAAGGTATGCGTATCAAAAAATCGATAGTAACAAAAGATGTGGGTCAGTATGTGCTCAACACGGAGATGAATCTCACGCACAAGCCCAAGGCAGGAGATGTCGCAGTTTTTGAAGTAATTGAAATCGACAGGCACTCCAATGTGCAGCTTGATGATAAGCGATTGGCATGGATTTTCGAAGGTGATTATATCATGGCCACCTTCGCCGATCGCTATGCAACGGCTCAGTTTGAAGGGTACGTTCCAAAACAACCACTCGAGTTATATGATATCCTTGGCGCTGGCGGCGCAATTGGTGTTGTTCATACAAAAAACGCATCTCTTGAACACCGGGAGCCAACCAAAGTGAAACTGGTAGGCTACTGCTGTGACCAGCAAAATCAGGTAATCAACACCAAATTTTACAATAAAGAACGTCATGCTTTCGCTGCCCATGTTCCAGGGGATGCTAAAATAATTTTGTCTATTGGTTCTACTATGGATAGTGGTAAAACAACCACTGCAGCTTTTGTTGCGCGCGGACTAAAAACCACCGGTAAAACAGTTTGTTTTATAAAAATGACCGGAACCTGCTACACCAAGGACAAGGACATGGTGCTGGATTGTGGTGCAGATTACAGCTATGATTTTAGTGACATGGGATTTCCTTCCACTTATATGTGCGAGAAAAACGATTTATTGGATATGTATCAATCGTTGCTTTTAAAAGTCGGGGAGCACAAGCCCGATTACATCGTTATGGAAATCGCAGACGGGATATTGCAACGCGAAACGGCTTTCCTTCTGCGCGATGAAGCCTTTATGTCGACCATTCACAATGTTGTTTTCTCTTGTGGTGATAGTCTGGCTGCTTTGCAAGGTGTTGATATGTTGGAAGCAATTGGCATAAAACCGTGTTTAATTAGCGGCAGATTTACAATGAGCCCGCTGCTTATTAACGAGGTGCATGAACAAAGCGGTATGCCCGTTTTTACAATTGAACAATTGATGACAGGCGAACACAATTCTATTTTGCTCGATAAGAAAGTAGTGGTGGCATAATTGCACCATGTCTAGAAAGGAACTCATACAGGGATTCATCAATCAACACCAATGGAAGGTGTATGCCGTGATTCTGAGTGGCACACTGGTGTCATTGTTGAACGTGGTTATTCCTCTTAGCATTGGTGGCTTTTTTGAACTTGCTTTTCACGAGGGAGGATCAAAATCGCAGCTATTGCAATTGCTTGGATTGAGATTTGAAACCCTCAATCATTTTTTTGGTACTTTTTTCTGCCTGGTTTTGTTGCGCGGACTTTTCGGTTTTGGAGAATTTTACCTTGCGGGAACTACAAAGGAAAAGCTTAGCGCCTATCTAAGGGAAGCGCTATTTCGCGTGCAATTGCAACATACGATGGAGTCGTTTCATTCCCGTTCAATCTCCAAATACCTTGTGAGGTACGGTAACGATATGGGAGCAGTTCAAAACTATTTCGTAAAGGGAAGATGGAAATGGATTGCAGATTTGGTGTTTTTTGCTGTAGCATTTGCACTGCTCATTACCATGTCGCCTGTTGCTGGTGTTATTGTAATGTCAGCTTTTGGACTGGCTGCGGCA
>JBJXFC010000254.1:0-6711 GCA_046153915.1 Flavobacteriales bacterium | reverse complement strand
CATGATTCAGCCTGGATTTAAGTTCTGCAACTTCCTTTTTCAGAAGCTGTAATTCAAGCAGAATAAGCGAGATATCCTCGCGTGTGGCAGGTTGTTTCGACCAGCCTTCCTGCATAAAATCGTGGCCCTGTTGTTCCAGGAATTGCATGATAAGGCGGGCTATTTCTTCCGATTTTTCGGGGTGATTGCGGTATTGCTCGATTAGGCCGGTGAGCTTTTCTGTCAGCGCGTCTTTTTCTGTCATGGAGACGGCAACAAGGAGCTTTAACGCCTGTTGTGTAATGGAACTCATAGTGTGGTGGTTGTTGGGCGAATCTACGCCTCAACGTCAGGATCAACCTGTTAATTTCCCCTTTATTTTAAGTTGCAGTCGGATTTCAATGGCGCTCGCTGGCCCTATCTTCGCGGCCGCTCAAAAAGAAAGAATTTTATATGCACAGATCACATCATTGCGGCGAATTGCGCAGCACACATATCGGACAAACAGTTACACTCAGCGGCTGGGTTCAGCGCTCACGCGACAAAGGCACCTTGCTTTGGATCGACCTGCGCGACCGATATGGCATTACGCAGCTTTTTCTGGAAGAAGGAAAAAGTGAAGCTGCCACCCTGGAAACGGCCCGCAAACTGGGCCGCGAATTTGTGATCAAAGCCACAGGCAAGGTCGTGGAGCGTTTTTCCAAAAACCCGAATATGCCTACAGGCGACATCGAAATTCTGGTTGAAAAACTGGAGGTTTTGAACGCTTCCAAAACTCCTCCTTTCACCATCGAAGATGAAAGCGATGGCGGTGATGATTTGCGCATGCAATGGCGTTTCTTGGATCTACGCCGCAATCCGTTGCGTCAGAACCTCGAAATGCGTCACCGAATCAGCATCGAAGCGCGCAAATACCTCGATAGTCAATCGTTTCTGGAGATCGAAACACCTTATTTGATCAAAAGCACACCCGAAGGTGCACGCGATTTTGTAGTTCCGAGCCGTATGAATCCCGGACAGTTTTACGCATTGCCACAATCTCCGCAGACCTTCAAACAAATTCTGATGGTGGCAGGTTACGACCGTTATTATCAGATTGTGCGTTGTTTCCGCGATGAGGATTTGCGTGCAGATCGTCAGCCGGAGTTCACTCAGATCGACTGCGAAATGGCGTTTGTAGAACAGGAAGATATTCTGAACACCTTCGAAGGCATGGTGAAACATTTGTTTAAAGCCGTGAAGGGAATTGATATTGATTCGGTACCGCGCATGTTGTATGCGGATGCAATGCACAATTATGGAAGCGACAAACCCGACATCCGTTTTGACATGAAGTTTCAATACCTCACTGATGCGATGAAAGGAAAGGGTTTTGCCATTTTCGACAGCGCAGAAGCAGTGATTGGCATTGTTGCGCCCGGTTGTTCAGGATATACACGCAAGCAGGTCGACGAATTGACCGAGTGGATGAAACGTCCGCAGATTGGTGCGAAGGGATTGGTGTATTGCATGTGCAATGAAGATGGATCATTCAAATCATCGGTCGATAAATTTTACACGCCGGAAGATTGGAAATCGATTGCAGAAAAAGCTGGTGCCAAAGCAGGCGATCTTATATTAATAGTAAGTGGTGATTTACATGCGTCACGCAAACAACTCAATGAATTGCGTTTGTTGATGGGCACACGTCTTGGACTTCGCGATTCAACTGTCTTCAAACCCCTGTGGGTAATGGACTTTCCGTTGCTCGAGTGGAGTGAAGAAACTCAGCGCTGGCATGCTATGCACCATCCGTTTACATCGCCCAAGCCAGAGCACATTGCATTGCTCGAAACAGATCCCGGAGCAGTAAATGCCAATGCCTACGACTTCGTTTTGAATGGTGTTGAAATCGGCGGAGGTTCTATTCGTATTCACGATCGCGAAGTACAATCGCGCATGTTTAATCTTCTTGGATTTTCACCTGAAGAAGCGCAGGCTCAATTTGGATTTTTGCTCAACGCCTTCGAATACGGAGCACCGCCACACGGAGGAATTGCATTCGGATTCGACCGTCTTTGTTCACTCTTCGGCGGACAAGAAAGCATCCGCGACTTCATCGCCTTCCCGAAAAACAACAGTGGCCGCGATATGATGATCGATGCTCCAAGTGAAATTGCACAGGCGCAGTTGGATGAGTTGGGGATTGGGGTTAAGTAAGGAGTGTAGACTTTGGCGATACTTTAATTTGCATTATAATTGAATAGAAATATATCGAAATCGACTCTTAAGAGAACAATAATAACTAAATTGTACATGTGATGCGTACCACTAGAAAGTCCATTTTCCTGATTATTATTGCTTTGTTCACTGTGAATATTGTTTTATCTCAGGCATTTATGTCCCGTGATTTTTTAGTTTCACATCCTACCGTGCTTGGCTTATATGATTTTGATGGTGATTTGGATTTAGATGCCCTGTGCACAGCATACGGAATTCCTAACTCTGGAGGAATTTGGTGGGTCGAAAATCATGGAAATAATATTTTTAATTCAGTTCATACTTTTAATTTACCTTTTAACTCTGAGTATTCGTCATCTAAAGACTCATGGAATGTAATTGATCTTGATTCGGATTTCGATTTGGATATTGTAACTCGTGCAAGCAAACTGCATGTGTTGATCAATGATGGATTGGGTAATTTCTCAGTAGTGTCTTCAGGTTCAAATGTTGAATCATTTTGTGTGGCAGATATAGACAATGACGAAGTTCTGGAAATATATGCCACTTTGAATCTAACCATTAAAAGACTAGACTTTGTTCAAAGTTCGATAATCGAGAATGTAGTCTATGTTGGCGCATCCAATGGATTTGGTGAAAAGTACATTGAAATTAAATCAGTGGATTTGGACAGTAACAATCAATTAGATTTAGTATACGTCAACAATGATTTATCAGTAGGAAACAATACACGAGACTATATTGAGGCAATTCTGAACACGGATTCTCCAACATGGACTTCAACAGTGCTGATGTCTGGCCAGACTGGTTCAAGTGTTACAAGTGATTTTGAAGAAATAAAATTCTTCGAATTGGTGGATAGCGACGCTGACGCTGATCTTGATTTATACTTTAATACTCTTATGGATAATGGCTACGGGGCGAATAATGGTAACATCAAAATGAAGTTGAACAATGGGAGTGGGGTATTCACTCAATTTTGTGACTTTACAACGATTCAGAATCTTACTTCTAGCGTGATGACCGCGTATGATTTCAACTCCAATACTACACCTGATTTTCTAAGTATACAGCGAGATATTCTGGGCTATCCAACAAATTCCAGATATGATGATTTTGGTTGTGGTCCTTCAGGTATTATAGAGACGGGGTATATTCCGTATTCGTTTGATTTCAACTTAGATGGTCATCTCGATTTATTTAAGGAGAAATATGAGGATAATGTGAACGTGACTTCTGGTGAATCTCTTCGCGATTTATATATCTGCAATGGGGATGGTGCAGGAAATTTTTCGCACCAGGATTCGATGCGATTTGTTAAAAGTCCTTACCTATCCAGTTCAAATATTAACAGGCAAATAATAATCGACTTTGATAACAATGGAACGTCGGATGTGTTGAATAAATTAAGTGGAGCTAAGTATCAACAAGTTCTCACTGATGCAGATGGGCTTGCTCACACGTTTGTAATTAATCCGACCACAACTTCGGGAACTACAGCTTTTTGGACTTGTGCAAACATGAATAGCAATAGTTATCCTGACTTTGTTTTTGTGGCAAGCGATGCAGGCACCAGTAACTCACCTGAGGATATTTATGTCATAAACAACAATGCCGGTATTTTGACGGGCGCCCCTGTTTTGATCTATGACAATACAAGCACATCTTTGACTAACTATACCAGGGGATTTAATATCGCAGACACGGATGGTGATGGTGACAATGATATTCTTATATTCTATAAGCGATTAAATCAAAATGATGGCAAAATTCATCTCATAAAGAATTTGGGAAATTCCAATTTTGCTGCACCTGTCGCCATTACGGCGGCGTTCGGTGAAGATGAAAACGCTGAATTGAATGTTTTGGATTATGATGGTGATAATGACATCGACATATTCATGTACGGAAAGTTCTTTAGAAACAATGGTGGAAATAATTTCACAGAGCAATACAACACCAGTGTGTTTTGCGCGTCTTGTGAATTATTTGATAGCGATTTGGATGGTGATCTCGATATTGTTACAAGGGAAGAGGAAGATGCAAGTGAGCTTGACTTCTACACAAATGACGGGGATTTTAATTTTTCTTTGACGCAAACTTATAATAACTTCGAATGGGATTATTTTGAGGAGTTTGTTATCTATGATTTTGATGGCGACGGGCTAAAGGAAGTCGTTCTGAGTAATAAGTTATTCAAGAAGTCTATGCCTACCGACTCTTTATTCACAGCAGTAACATTGACTTCAGGGGTAAGAAAAATTACAACACTGCCAGATGACCGATTAGTAAGTTGGCTGAGGTCATCCCACACGAATTCAAACTGGATTTCTTATGATTTTGTTCAAGCAGTAAATTGTCTGAATTTTGTTCCGACGATTTCAGAGAACTACGATCAACTTTCAGTATCAATATCAGGAGAAAATTATCAGTGGTTTGATTGTGGAACCAACACCTTGGTTTCTGGCGCGAATGAAGCGGTATTTGAACCCGATTCTTCAGGATTGTACCGTGTAAATATGAGTTATGAAGGGTGCTCACTCAGCAGTTCATGTTTTTCTGTTGCTATTGTTCCAGGCGATTTTGATTCGGATAATGATGTGGATTTAACTGATCTGGAGATTTTACTTCAGAACTATGGCTGTATAAGTTTGGATTGCCTGGGTGACCTGGATGGGAATGGGGAAGTAAGTGTAAGCGACATGTTTCTGATGATTTCATTGATTGAGAATTAGGTTACGCCGTGAACCACCTCGAGCGAGTTTTTAACTCGCTCGCTCAAGCCCTCAGTCGCAGACTGAGAATTAGTTTGCGTATTGTAAAACTCGCAGCAATACCCCACCCCAAATTTCTTCAGTCTGGTGTCTAGTATCTAGAGTCTTCCCCTCAAGCCCCTCGATCCTTGACCGAGAAATCGTTTGCCAATTGAAATTCCTGTTGCAATTCCCCATCACTCATTTCTTCAGTCAAGAGTCTAGCCTCTAGCGTCTTCGTCCGGCGTATTCTAACGCGAACTTCGCACTTCGCATATCGCTGTACGCGCTCTCTTCTCTCCACTCTCGCTCTACTCTCTCTGGTCATCCTTGCTATTACTCACTTCCAGCGGAATGAGCGCATTGGATGTATACTCGCGTTCCTGGAAAGGTTGTTTATTGATATAGCGTGCTGCTCAGAAATTGGAAGTAGCTTTATTCGCAACTCGTCTGCACCATTTCGAGATATTTCTCCACGCTATCCTTTTGTCCTTGATTATTGAAATAATCAATAAGATCGAATACGCACTGACAGCAGGTATTGTCTATTTCAAGTGCCTTGCGACTGAAAAAAGCAGCGGAGTCAATTTTATTTTCAATTTCATAACAACGGAACCATTCTTTTGTAAAATACCAATAATCCTCTGTCTTATTCATAACCTCTTGATAGAATGACGAGCTTTCACTTATGCGCGATTCGAAACTTGCAACATGTTTTAGTTCATCAAAAAACGTTTTGTACTCTCTGTTCTGAGGACTGATTTTACAGCGCTTAGCCGCATAAGGGAGTGCTTCAGTAGCTTGATTTAAGAAGAACATAGCCTTACACTTAATACTTAGTGCTTCAAGATTTAAGGAATCAACCTGGATTATCGAATCTGCTACTAAAAGAGCTCCTTCAAAATTTCCTGATTGAAATTCTTCATGCGCTGAAGATAAACTCTGTTCTAATGATTGAGGATCATTGCAGCTGAAACTTAACAGGCAAATAAAAATCCAGAATAGTCTGAATAACTTGAAGTTGGCCATTTTTTGAATGTTTAATTCTCTTGATTGCGAAATCTTCAATGCTACTGCCATGCAGGTTTAAGTATCGTGTTCAATTACAATGACCATTCATTGCACAACGTACTTAAGTCTAGCGTCTAATATCTGGCATCTTCCCCCTCTCATATCGCAATACGCATATCGCGCTTCGCTTTACTCTCTCTGGTCGTCCTTACTATCCCGCACCTCTTGCGGCTTCAGCGGATTGGAAGCATATTCGCGGTATTCACGACGTTTCTTATAGATATCGCATGCAGCAAAAATGGCAGCGCGAAGTGATCCTTCATCAGCAATGCCTTGTCCTGCTATGTCGTAGCTTGTTCCATGATCGGGTGATGTGCGCACAATCGGAAGTCCTGCTGTGAAGTTCACGCCTTGTTCGAATGCAATTGCTTTGAATGGTGCAAGTCCCTGGTCGTGATACATTGCAAGCACTGCATCAAATTTGGTGTAGTTGCCGCTTCCGAAAAAGCCATCGGCACCATAGGGTCCAAAGGCATACAATCCTCTATCGGATGCTTCACGCACTGCCGGAAGGATAATTTCCTTTTCTTCTGTTCCGAGAAGGCCATTATCACCAGCATGTGGATTTAATCCAAGAACTGCAATGCGGGGTTTGTTTACACCAAAGTCTTTGATCAGACTTTCGTTCATCATCTGCAACTTTTCGATGATGCGATCCTTCGTGATTTCCTTAGCAACATCTTTGAGT
>JBJXFC010000251.1:0-6646 GCA_046153915.1 Flavobacteriales bacterium | reverse complement strand
CAAACTAATTCATCGAATCTGGGCTGTTGTTCAAAGACAAACACCTTATGAAAAAGTAATCTGTTGAAAAATCATCCTAACAAGTTAGGATTATGCTTGAATCAAGACATAGAAATCTCTGCGGTTAATTTAAAAGTCGCGGAGCGACCATCACGGAGTGATCTAACGTATCAGATTTACATGCCCCTGATACGTCTGCACCTCCACCTCCACTCCTCTTGTCTTCATCACCCAGTTGTAAATGCCTTTGGCTGCAAAGAATTCGCCGTTGTGGACTTCGCCTGTCCAGGGTTGCCAATAGTCTGTGGTGCGGAAAATAACTTCACCCCAACGATCAAAAATCATGAGTTCGTAATCGTTCGGTGGATAGGAGAATTGTGGAAGAAAAACGTCGTTGATATTGTCGGCATCGGGAGTGAACGTATTCGGAATAAAAAAACGGAATTCATCTTCTATTAATATATATCCGATAAATGAATCGTTGCAGCCATTCTCATCAAATGCTGTAATCGTCATCTGATAGGACCCAAGCAATTCGGGCAATACAACAGACCAACTCTCTTCATTCGAATTGATGTCAGGATAGCCAGACAACTGCCAATAAACGGAATCGGCGTTCTCGCTCGTATTGGTAAAAAGAATTTCGGTATCGATCACCGTTGTTGTCCATGGATCGGCTTCAAAAGACGCCACAACACGAGCTGGTGCATCAATTGTAACATTGTATGTCGACTGACAATCATCACTGAATATCACCAAAAATTCTTTATCCCCGGCACACACATTCGCAAACTGAATATCGTTATTGGTGATATATACGCCATCCAATAAAGCCGTAATGGTTCCCGGATTTCCATTGTCGATGCTGATGGTGCCATCACAATATCCATAACATGTTTCATCGGTATGGGTAACGGCAATATTTGGCGGAGTGACCAACATAATTTCCACAAAATCGGTGGCCTCGCAATCATCGGTAGTTGCTATGGCCTGTAAAGTATAATTGCCTGAAACCTCAGCTTCGATGACGGATGACGGATTTTGACTGCCCCAATACGTGATACCTGTTTCTGGTTGCCATTGAAAATTATCCGCAGAAAATGTGGCGTTCAAGGATGTTTCCAATTCGCACAACGACTGCGGTTCTCCCGCATCCACCGTTACAATTACATTGGGTAATGCCACTGTGGTTTCGTAGACACAATCTGCGGCATCGGTTACTTCTATTACCCAGTTACCATTTGTGATGTTGTCGAAATTAAGATCATTGGCAACTGCTCCATTGGCAGAGTAATCGAAAGGTTGTTGACCACCCGTGGCATCGGGAAACGAAATAGCACCTGCAGTTCCATTGCATGCTTCGTTGATCACTGGAGTTCCAAAAACAAAAGGCGGCGAGATCGTGATAGGTTCATTTATAACCCATGGATTTCCGCAAAAATCTTCGACACTTCCATCGTCACCACCTTGCAAAATATAATCACCACCAACAAGAGGATTTGTAAAAATCAAAGTAACCTCCGAGCTAAAATCGCCACCACCTGCAGTAGCCTGCGCAGGTGTAAGGATGGTGCCATTGAGATTGAGCGCAAACAAATCCAGATTGAGATCTGTTGTTATAACATTTTCTGAAAATGTGATGGTAAGTTCGTCGGCCTCGCAGTTTTGCGTAACGGAAACAACTTCGGGATTGTCATCATCGTAAATGGCAGCAGTGCTGGGACTAAAATCGAGGGTGTATCCGTTCAAGGTAGAGCTGTAATTCATCACCGATAGCACATACACATCGCCTACCTGCACATTGAGATCGGAGTTAAAAGGCGGACCGTTGAGATCGCCGGGGCCGTTGCTATTACCGCTTCCACCTTCGGCTGTAGAGATACCAGTAGGACCCTGCACACCACCAAACAGTCCGTACGAATTGCAACTCACTTCGGGAGAATTGCCGTTGTTAATACCCGCACATCCGTTCTCAGTAATATCATACAACGACCAATCGTAATCGTCGTCGTTGTCGTTGGGTTCGAGAATAAAATTGAGAACTCCTGCTTCCTGCACCGTAAAGACATACCAGGCACTATTAAATTCTCCGGAGGTTTGGCAGGAACCCGGCGCAAGTTCAAAGACTTGTCCGGTGCCTGTTGGCGAATTGTCTTCCACGTATGTTTCGTTGCACACAGGAATAGCGGTATCACAATCGCTGTTTTGGGCGAAAAAGGATAAGCCGGAAAATACCAATATGCAGCCAAGGAAAAATCTCATCGGGCAAAAGACACATTTATTCATGCCAAAGTTGTTTGGCAATTGATCTGTGGCCAGTTGTGGCAAAGGTAGGGTTAACTCAGACCGAAAAATCCGGACACTGAATACGGCCCGGTTATGAACAGGAATCCAAGTTGCCGCGCATTTCATCGTAGTTTATCAGAATCCCGTCCTGTTTAAAAATTTCGTCTTTGGAATTTGTTCCGGACTTCAAAATGAAGCACATTTGTGTCTGAAAACTGACTCTCCCATTCTCATGGAAAACGACAAGACCAAAACCAGCAAGACTTCCAAGGCCGAGACTGCCGCGGATCCCAAGCTACTTTCCCAAAAATTGCAGGAACTGGAAATCCAGAAAGAAAAGCTCGAAGAGACCATAAAAGCGCGTGAAGAACAATTGCTGAATCTCTTTAGTTATATCCAGACTTCTGCGAAATAGGGTTTCCTGGCAATAAACATTTGCATTGATGTGGGGTTTCAAATACTGGCCACCAATTTAATTTGGTGTGTAATGCGATTTTTAGCATCTTCACAACTTAATCTTAATCCCAGTGAAAAGAAACCTGCTTGTTTTGACCTTTGCGTTGTTTGTTGTTACATCATTTTCTCAGTTCAATATTGATTATGCATTTGATCCTCTCGAGGTTCGCTATATGCAATCGAAATCGGGATACGATCTTTCTTACCAGCAAGAATTGAGAGATCAACCGTTTTGGAAATCATTTGTGGAACAACATGGCATGTGGTATGTGCACTTCAACGAAAAAAACCAATTGCCACATCGCGCATTTGGCAAACCCATCCCAGTTGCAACCGATAGTCCGGAACAAATGGCCATTGACTTTGCCAACGATCAATTGTCTACCTGGGATTTGCCGGTAGAAGACCTCGTATATTCCGGAATCGACGTAAAAAACAAATACACCTGGGCCAATTTTACGCAATACCATCAGGGATTAGAAGTATTGGACAGCAGATACAGTGTAAAATTCCACAACAACAGCGTTATCCTTTTTGCCTGTGATGTCTATAAGAATATCAATGTGAATATTCTTCCTACAATCACTTCGACACAGGCAGGAGAAATAGCTCTGGCAGGCATTTCAGATGCCGTTAGCGAAATCACAGTAGATGCAGAAAATCTCATTCTGCCCATACCAAATGGACATCAAAATACCTTTCACCTTGTTTACGAAGTGATGGTTAAAACACTTTCTGCCGGAAATATTCCATCTCATTATTACACACTTGTAGACGCTCACACAGGTATTGTTTTATACCGTCAGAATAAAGTGGCCCATCACCACAGTGGTCCATGCAAACACGATATTCCGGCAAAAACTCCGGGAGAAAATCTTCCTGCCATTGTAATTGCAAATGTCAACGGAGACGTATATCCTTTCAATCCGTACGATGCCATCACAAACATTCCACTTCCCTTTGTTACCATTACAGTGGGAGGCACAGATTATGAATGTGATGAAGAAGGCCACGTAGTATTGCCCGTTACTCCCGGTTCGCAGGCTCAGGTAAGAATGATGGGCCCATGGTGCAGAGTGTATGCCAACAACCTCACTCCTACCATGACCAATATGGTTAACGATGGTATCAACAATTTGTCGTTCACCGGCGCAAGTTCTCTGCAAGACAGATGTTCTTACAAAGCAGTGAATGAAATTCATGAGCACATGAAAACGTGGATGCCAACCTTTACCGGCATGGATTTTCAGCTTCCAACCAATGTGGATGTTGCGGGGGATTGCAATGCGTTTTACGATGGTGCTTCTATAAATTTTTATGCAGCAGGCAATGGCTGTAACAATACCGCTTTGATATCCGATGTAACCTATCATGAATATGGTCATGGCATCAACGATAAATACTATCAATCGCTTGGAGGCAGTTTTAATAATGGCGCCATGGGCGAAGGATATGCGGATTTCTGGGCCATTAGTCGCACCGATGATCCTGTATTGGGTTCTGGCTTTTACGACTCGAATGAAGACGGAATTCGGCAATACAATGCCGCGCCCAAAGTATTTCCGGATGATCTAATTGGTGAAGTACACGCCGATGGAGAAATTATCATGGGTGCATGGTACGACACCCATTTATTGCTGGGAGGAAACTGGAATACAACATTGGCACTCTTCATAGAAGCCTATGCAGGCATGCAGGCAGAAGCCAACAACGGAAACGAAGGAGAAGCCTATACTGATGTATTGATTGACGCTTTGCAAGCCGACGATGACGATGGCGATATCTCCAATGGCACACCCAATGGCAACGCGATTGCAGAGGGATTTGACATTCATGGCATCACATTGATCAGTAACGCAACCATTATTCATGATAACGTTGCCCTTGCAAGCGCAAATCAGCCGCTCGAATTGCTCAGTGAACTGGATATAGAATTTCCGTTCCTGCCTTATCTACAAGGTGTAAAATGTTTTTACCGCATCAACAATGGAGCATGGCAAAACGAGTTGATGAATGAAGACGGAAGCAATGTGTATACTATTGACATCGAACCACAACCAGCAGGAACAGTGCTTGCATATTATTTCTCTGCAACCGATGTAAATGAAAGCACTGCAGGCGCATTGCCAATAGCTGCAGACAAAGAAGTATTTCCCAATTTGCCTTTCTTCACCCTCATTGGAGTGGAGCAAATAAAAGTGCATGACAGCGATGACAACACACAGTTCGGATCCTGGACAGCAGGATTGCCCGCTGACAACGCCACAACCGGAGAATGGGAACAGGACGAGCCGATGGGGTCGTATACCACCGATGTAAATCCAGGCACCATGGTAGCTGTAGATCATCAGCATACCCAGGGAGGTTCGGAATGTTTTATTACCGGCAATGCAACTGGCGAAGACAGTGGCATTGGCGAGAACGATGTGGATGGCGGAAAAACAACCTTGCAAACACCACTCATCGATATGACACTCTATTCGGATCCGATTATATCCTACTGGCGTTATTTCACCAACAGTCCTCCAGGTGGAGCCAATCCAGGTTTGGACTACTGGCAGGTGCGTGTTACCAATAACAATGGCAACTCATGGACCTACATCGAAAACACCAAGACCTCTGATATGAGTTGGAGACAGAACGCATTCAGAGTTGCAGATTACATTGCACCAACAGCTCAGATGCGTTTTCAATTTATAGCCAGTGACAGCACGTGGATCGGCGAAAATCTGGACGGAGGCTCATTAATAGAAGCAGCAGTGGATGACTTCACGTTGTATGATTCATTTGAAGTTGGGGTTGAAGAAAACACGAATGAAAGTGGTCTTACCATTTATCCTTCACCTGCAAGTGATCAAATTACTTTGCAACTTAAAAACAAAGAAAACTTTGAAGACATCACCATTCTGAACGCCGCAGGTCAGGCAGTTTGGACAAGCACAACCAACACACCACGCAATGGCGATGGATCGGTGAGCATCGATGTATCTGCATTGGCTGCCGGAGTTTATACCATTACTGTAAAATCGGGAGAATCCAAAACGTCAGATACGTTTATCAAGAAATAGACTCTGTAATAGCACTCGCAAAAAAACACCGACGGAAGTTGGTGTTTTTTTTTGGGGGGCGGGTACCGATAAACAAACATGTTATTGAATGAAATCCCTTTCAACATAGCCAAAACAAAGGCTGTGCGGAGACGAGGTTCGACATCTTGCAACGTCGGTCTCTGCAAAACGATTCGACATGCCATGGGTTAGCGAGGGCAGATTCCTGGAGGCGCTATAACACGATAGCCCTTGGCATACGAGGACAGATTCCTTGCTACGCTGCGGAATGACAAGGCTGGCCGTGGGTAAACGAGGGCAGATTCCTGGAGGCGACTCACAACGCAAATGCCGAAGGTAAACGAGGACAGATTCCTGAAGACAAACCGCAACGCAAATGCCGAAGGTAAACGAGGGCAGATTCCTTGAGGCGGTGTGCTGCTCAAATGCCGTGAGTATGCGAGGGCAGATTCCTTGAGGCGGTGTGCTGCTCAAAAGCCGTGGGTATGCGAGGGCAGATTCCTGAAGACAAACCGCAACACAAATGCCGAAGGTAAACGAGGACAGATTCCTTGCTTCGCTGCGGAATGACACGGCTGGCCGTGTTGTGGGGGTTGGGGCAAAAAAAGGAGGTGAAGAAAGGGCGGCTGCGCCGCCCTTTCTTCACCTCCTTTTTTTGCTACCTCTTCTGTGCAATGACTCTTGTCATTTCGCAGCGCAGCAAGGAATCTGCCATCAGTGCAACGTACGCCATTCACCACCCTCCGCCCTACCGCCCTTCCACGGCGTTACCTTGTCATTCCGCAGCGCAGCAAGGAATCTGCCATCAGTGCACCGTACGCCTCTCGCGCCCTCCG
>JBJXFC010000245.1:0-19737 GCA_046153915.1 Flavobacteriales bacterium | reverse complement strand
CCTGGCTTTTTATGATTTTGAATTGTTTTCCAACTTTACTTTTTTCCTGGATGATAGTTTGAATGGAGATCAGATCAAACAAAAAGAATCACGTCAGCTTTTTGGATTCAAAAGTGAAATCAAACGGTATTTTGATAACACCAAATGGAAAGGATCTCTTGCGGCGGCTATCGGACTGCGCAACGATCAAACCACAGACAGCGAATTATCACACACGCTGCAACGCCAAACAACGCTAAATCAGATTCAGCTCGGTGATGTAGATGAATCCAACTACTTTGGATTTGTAAATGCAGAATTTCAAGTGGGCAAATGGCTATTTAATCCTGCTATGCGTATAGATTATTTTGCAAATGCCTACTACGATAAACTTCAAAGCACTTACAGCAACCAAAGTGCTTCTGCAATGACACTCAGTCCTAAGTTGAATGTGCTCTACAATTATTCAAACCACCTGCAGCTTTATCTCAAAACAGGCCGGGGATTTCACAGCAATGATACCCGCGTAGTTGTGCCACAGAATGGTAAATCCATACTTCCTGCTGCTCATGGAGCAGACCTTGGCTTTATCTGGAAGCCTTATTCTCGCTTGATGATCAATGCTGCGGGTTGGTATCTGTTTCTCCAACAAGAATTTGTTTACGTAGGTGATGCAGGAATTGTAGAGCTCAGTGGACAAAGTGCCAGAAAGGGGATTGACATCGGCCTACGTTATGAAATTACGCATTGGTTGTATGCCGATGCCGATGTCAACAGTGCCATCGCAAGATCGGTCAATGAAGAGTCTGGTAACAATTACATTCCCCTTGCACCAGCCCTAACAGCAACAGGTGGACTGAGCGTTGTGCATCCATCCGGATTCTATGGAGGCATTCGTTGTCGCATCATGACCGACCGTCCCGCCAATGAAGACAACACTATTGTGGCGAAGGGGTATTCCGTTACTGACGTCAATGCCGGTTATAAATTCAAGCGAGTGGATGTGGGAATCAAAATAGAAAATGTATTTAATACAAAATGGAATGAAACCCAATTCGCCACAGAATCGCAACTTCAGAACGAGGCCGAAAGTGTAGAAGAAATCCATTTCACGCCAGGTACGCCCTTCTTTCTAAAAGGAAGTTTGGCTTATCGCTTCTAAGGGTTTGGGGCATTCCGCGTTGTGAAAATGCAATAAAATTCTGAATGAAGAAACCAGCATCCTTAAGCCGAAATCTCTATTTTAATCTTTCGGTTCTTGATTTTTTCGTCTTTGATTAATTTCAGAACTTGCTGCACTTTATTGCTTCTCACGGCAACATAAGCCGTTGTATCCATCACTTCCACACGCCCCAATTCTTCTTTGGCAAGTTGTCCCTTCTTAAGAAGCATGCCCACGATATCCATCTTGTTTATTTTGTCTTTCTTGCCTGCTCCGATATACAATGTCTGCCACTGCGATTTGGGTGGTAGTGCAGAATCGACAGGAAGTACAAAAGCTTCGGGATGCCCTGGTATAAATGGCGGAATAAACTCCTTCGCAGAAAGTAGCATATAGGCAGTTCCATCGGCATTCATGCGGGCAGTGCGGCCATTGCGATGTGTAAATACTTCAATGGTGGTTGGCAATTGATAATGCACAACAGCATCAATTTCCGGAATATCGAGACCACGTGAAGCCAGATCCGTGGTAACCAGAATTCGGTGGCTTCCATTGCGAAATTTTATAAGTGCCTTTTCCCGATCTTCCTGTTCCATGCCGCCGTGAAATACACCGTGGGCAAGAGATTTTTCTTTTAACAGCGCACTTATCCGATCTACAGAGTCGCGGTGATTGCAAAATACCAGTGTTGGTTTATTCTGCAGAAAACACATTAGCGAAAAAAGAGTTTCCAATTTATCGGTATCAAATGCGCGGATAAATTTTACTTTTAATTCAGATTTTGTAGGGGACTTTGCGTGCAGATAATTCAGCACCTGAGGCCTCTTAACACCGGTGAATTCCGGAATTTCATCCATGCTCGTTGCCGAAATCAGCAACCGTTTACGAAGGTGAGTTAATCCGCGAATGATTTCCGACATGTCTTCCATAAATCCCAATTCAAGTGATTTATCGAATTCATCGAGTACCAATGTCTGCAAATCATTCACTTCGAAATTTTTATTCCTGAGATGATAGGCAATACGTCCTGGGGTACCCACCAAAAGCGCGGGTGGATGCGACAGGTTATTTTTTTCTATGCGCGTAGGATGTCCACCGTAACAACAATTCACTTTAAACTCGACTCCCATTTGTTTAAAAACCTGTTCAATTTGCATCGCCAACTCGCGAGAAGGAACAAGCACCAGGGCTTGAACACCTTTCTTTTTTTGATCGAGTGCATGAAGTACCGGAAGTAAAAACGCAAGTGTTTTACCAGAACCGGTAGGAGCGAGTAGAACGATATCTGCATGTGAACGGCTGGACTCAAGCGATGCCAGTTGCATGCTGTTCAGTTCGTTGATCTGAAGTTTTTCGAGTATTTTCTGAAACATGATTCCTTTTTGAGAGGTGGAAAGGTAGGTCATTCTTAAAAGTCGCTGTTTTTCGTTATGATCAGCAAACGGCAGAAACCAGCTATTACGCGAGTAAAAAGGACATCATTTTGACCCGATTCTTACTCAAAACTTCGACATCGAAACAGTATCTTTGCCGCAAAATTTTCAGACATGTCAACTGCAACTGCACAAGGAATCAACATCGAACCAGCACTTCTCAAACTCGGATTGAAAAAAACGAACGAGGGAACTTCTACCGGAAAACATTTTTTTGGCAACGGGCCAGTTATAGACAGCTATTCTCCTGTAGATGGACAACTTATTGGAAGCGTTAGCACAACGACCAAAGAAGATTATGAAGTGGCGGTAAAGTCTGCACAGGAAGCTTATTCCACGTGGAGATCGATGCCGGCGCCTAAGCGCGGAGAAATAGTTCGCCAGTTTGGTAATAAACTACGCGAGTACAAGCAAGAGCTCGGCATGTTAGTGAGTTATGAAATGGGCAAATCGCTGCAGGAAGGTTTGGGTGAGGTGCAGGAAATGATTGATATCTGTGATTTTGCTGTTGGTCTTTCGCGTCAACTTTATGGATTGTCGATGCACAGCGAACGCCCCGGACACCGCATGTATGAGCAATGGCATCCGCTTGGGGTGGTGGGAATTATTTCTGCATTCAATTTCCCGGTTGCAGTTTGGGCCTGGAATAGTGCATTGGCATGGGTGTGTGGAGATGTATGTATTTGGAAAGGGTCTGAAAAAACACCACTCTGTTCCATTGCTTGTCAGAATATCTGGAATGAAGTTGCTGCTGATAACAATTTGCCTGAAGGCATTTCGTGTATCGTAAGTGGCGATTATCAAGTAGGTGAAATGATGACACGCGATAGCCGACTTCCTTTGATTAGCGCAACAGGAAGCACACGCATGGGCCGCATGGTTGGTGCGCAGGTAGCAGAACGTTTTGGACGCTCGTTGCTGGAACTTGGGGGAAACAATGCCATCATTGTAACAGAAAATGCAGATCTCAAAATGACTATTATCGGAGCTGTATTTGGTGCCTGTGGCACTGCCGGACAGCGCTGCACAACAACGCGTCGCCTTATCATCCATGAAAATGTATTTGAAGAGGTAAAGAACAAACTCACCGCGGCCTATGGTCAGTTGCGCATTGGCAATCCGCTCGATCAGAACAACCACGTGGGTCCGCTGATTGATAAAGCCGCTGTTGCGATGTATGAAAAATCCATTGAGGATGCCAAAGCTCAAGGAGGCAAAGTGGTTGTAGAAGGTGGCGTTGTCGCTGGTGCAGGATATGAAAGCGGCTGTTATGTGAAGCCGTGCATCATTGAAGTAAAAGACTCTTCGCTGCCAATTGTGCAACACGAAACATTTGCTCCGATTTTGTACATCATGAAATACAAATCACTCGATGAAGCAATCGCTATGCAGAATGGTGTTGTGCAGGGACTTTCATCGTCGATTATGACAACCAATATGCGTGAGGCGGAACAATTCCTTTCTGTTTCAGGAAGCGATTGTGGAATTGCCAACGTAAATATTGGAACCAGTGGTGCAGAAATAGGTGGTGCTTTTGGTGGTGAAAAAGAAACCGGTGGTGGTCGCGAAAGTGGATCGGATGCCTGGAAAAACTACATGCGCCGCCAAACCAATACAATCAACTATTCTACCAGCTTGCCACTGGCACAGGGGATCAAGTTTGATTTCTAAATTGGCTTTCGCATAAATCAGTTTTAATCCGCACGATGCCTCAAAACAGACAAGATTTTTCCGGTTTGTCGCTGGAGAAATACCATCGATCGCTCTCCATAATATGTTACGCTCTGGTAGCTGGATTGACCATTTTTACAGCCTATTTCCATTTCTTTATGATGAAGGACATAGCCCAGGCTCCTGATCTCTCATCGACATTGATGATTGCGGGGCTCGTCTTTTTTGTCGTAGGACTATCCATCGCCTTTTTGCTCATTCCCAAAAGAATGCAGTTGCTGAAAGAACTACCGGGAAAAGGCGAAAAACTCAAAGGACACCAACAAAATACAGTGATTCGTTTTGCCGCTATAGAAGGGCCTTCACTTTTCAGCTTGGTTGGATATTTCCTCACGGCCAACAGTCTTTTCCTTATCGGCGTAGGAATGGGTATACTCATCCTCATTGCGCTTAGGCCAACCCGGGAAAAAATTCTCGCCGAAACCGGAATGTATGAAAGTGATTTCTGATTAAAACTAGCCCATTATCTCATCGAGCTTCGGCCTACCCAATTTCTGAAGCATGGCCAGATGCGATTTAAAGGCAGAGGCAAACGTATGATTTACCAGATACGGCACTCCAAATTCTTTGGCCGTTTCTTCGATAATCGGAGCAATGGCGGGATAGTGCACGTGACAAATTCTCGGGAACAAATGGTGCTCAACCTGGAAATTAAGTCCGCCGATATACCACGATAAAAGTTTGTTGTCCTGCGAAAAATCTGCCGTTGTTTTTAGTTGATGGATGGCCCAGGAATTCTCCATATTACCACTTTCGTCTGGCAGAGGAAATTCCGTTTCTTCTAGGGTGTGTGCCATTTGGAATATCACAGAAAGAATCAATCCGGCAAGCACGTGCATTAACACAAAACCAATCAAAATCTGATAAAAAGGTATACTTGTAACCAATACTGGCAAAATCAGGAATGTAAAGAAGTACACTATTTTGACTGCAGATACGCGCACCAGATACCAGATGTTTTTAGACTGATTGTTTTTGTTAAGGCCCTTCTTTTTGTATCCGAAATACTGCACAAGATCTTTGGCAACACCCCAATACAGTGTCAGAATAGAATAAAATACAAAGGCATATAGCCATTGAAAACGATAGACTTTGCGGTGTTCTGCGTGTGGTGAAAACCTCAGAATCAATTTGGTATCAATATCTTCATCCATACCAGTAACGTTGGTATAGGTATGGTGTAGCATATTGTGTTGCATTTTCCAGTTTGCAACAGATCCTCCCAAAAAATTCAGAGAATAGCCCACCCATTTGTTTACCGTTTCACTTGAAGAATAGGCACCGTGATTGGCGTCGTGCATTACACTCATGCCAACACCCGCCACTGCAAATCCCATGATGAGCCAAAGACCCATTGCCACCCAAAAACCGGGCTGCCAAACCAAAAGTGCGACAAATGGCGCTACGTAAAAAAACACCAAAACGATCGTTTTGATAATCATGGATGCGTTTGCGTGCTTGGAAATACCATTCTTTTCAAAATAGGCATCCACACGGCCTCTCATAATGCTGTAGAACTCGAGGTCTTTACCGGTGCGGAACTTGGCGTTAGCTGCAGAAATATTCAATAGGACTGATTGTTAAGGAGGCAAAGATAGTGCATGGATGCTTAAACAAATATGACCCGCATCACGACCGGTTTTTTAAGGAGATTTCTGGGCGTTTTGACAATTCCCTCTCCTCCAGGCCGCATTCACGCCTTTAGCCGGCATAAAACCAACAACCTTTTGGCACAAATCGGATTTTGTGGTCGAAATTTTTACAGATTCCAACTCCGCTCATAGGCGTTCCCCTTGGTTCTCAAACAATAAGTCTACTTCGTTTCATTTCCAAGGTTAGCAATAAAAGCATCCACCTATCTAACTGCCCAACATGTTACATTCGCCGGCTTAATCGGTTTCATTATTTTCCTTTGTCGATTCAATTTCGTCTATATGCCTTATTGTTGCTTGCATTCCTCTGCTCATGCGGCGAGAAATCCGCGGTAACCCAAAAAACGGGTCCTCAAAACGGCCGGTGGGAAATGTCTTTTATGGTTGGAGATGTGCGCGTTCCCATCGAAATAACCATAAACGACACATCCTGGCATGTGTCCAATGCTTCGGAAAACATTGCGCTTACTGCAATCGAGTGGAAAGAAAAACAGTTCCATGTGAAAATGCCTTTGTTCAATTCCAGTCTGGATGGAACTATGGAAAACGATTCCACGCTCACCGGCATTTGGACAGACCACTCGCGCGAACCACTTTATACCATTCCGTTTACCATCAAAAAGATTGCTGATAATCCGGCATCTCAGCGAGATCCCGCCGAACGCAGAACCTACGACGTCACCTTTTCGCCCGAGATACCAGAAGCAACGTCTAAGGCTGTTGGTATTTTTTACTTCGATGGCAATAAAGCAACGGGCACATTTTTGACAGAAACGGGAGATTATCGCTATTTACAGGGCACTCATGCTAACGACAAATTGGAACTAAGTTGTTTTGACGGTGCGCATTTATTTCATTTTTCGGCAGAAATTCGGGCAGACAGTCTGTACAACGGGCGTTTTCACAGTGGCAAGCACTGGTCTGAGAATTGGGTGGGGCATCTCGATCCCAGTGCGCATCTGCGAGACCCTGATAGCCTTACAACCCTTAAGAATCCTTCAAAACCCTTCAGTTTTTTCGCACGCGATGTCGAAGGAGACAGCATTCTTTTTGACAAAGAGGTCTTTAAAAACAAAGTTACCATTGTACAAATCTGGGGTTCGTGGTGTCCCAATTGCACAGATGAAAGCATCTTCCTTAAAAAACTGCACCGCCAATATAGCGATCGGGGCCTGCAGATAGTGCCGGTTTCTTTTGAGCGCAGTTCCAATTTTGAAGAGGCTAAAAAGATTGTAACCAATCAGTTTAATGAACTCGACCTTGGGTACAAACCCTATTTCGGTGGGCTTGCAGATAAGAACGAAGCCTCCCGGGTATTCTCCGATCTGAGTAAAATCCTGTCTTATCCCACTACCATATTTATTGATAAAAAAGGCGTGGTAAGAAAAATCCACACTGGTTTCTATGGGCCTGGCACAGGCGATCATTATATCCGACATACAGAGGCATTGGAGATGTTTGTTCAGCAATTGCTGGCCGAATAAAATTCCTTTTTTTCTCTTATCGGTCTCCGCTAATTTTGCGTGGTATACCCAATAAAGCCATTCGTGAAATACCTCATTAGTCTACTTCTGTCTCTTTGTGCTTTCACTTCTGTCGGACAAGACGGTTATTCAATTAGCCTGGGTTCTAGTCTTACGACCAATGCGGAGGGTCTTCCTGTATACATGAATTTCCGGATGCCCTTTCCACAAAATGACCTGTTTCAATTTGGTGTAGACCTGCATACTTATAGATATTCTGGTTTGGATGAGGATAGTAACAGACAAAAATACAGGGCTTTTTTAATAACGATACCGTATTCCATTTCACTTTCATCCATTCTCACAGAAAGGGAGCAAAATTTCGATCCGTATGCTGGCGTCGCTATTGGTTTCCAGCGGGCTTTTCAGGATGGTGAGTCATACTTCGATGGTACTGGTCTTAAACTATTTGCCTTTGGAGGGCTGCGCTACTATTTTTCTGAGGAGTGGGGAATAGGTATGCAATTCGATTATGGCACACTGAAATCACTCAAATTCGGCGTTTGTATGCGCTATTGAACGGATTTGCACGTTTGCAATAGCCTATTTTACCTAACTTGCCGAAACCGATAAAATCTTCACTGGTTTATCATACCAGCTTCGCTCATCGACAGTGGCAAAACAACATCCAAATTTCCATCTCATGAAAAAAATACTCGCAACCAATGGTTTGATGCTTCTTTGTATGCTAGCCGTTGCTCAATACCCCTTGCAAAAAGGCGCAAATCAGCTCAATGCAGGTTTCGGATTCTCAACATGGGGATTGCCCGTTTATGTGGGCATCGATCATGGCATCGATACCGATTTTTCTATTGGGTTGGAAGGTTCTTACCGCAATTACCGCGAAAGGTGGCGCGAAAACCGCTACAACCATGGCGTTTTTGGTTTGGCTGGAAACTGCAATTACCACTTCAATCACCTTTTTGAAATGCCCTCCTCTCCCTGGGATCTTTATGCCGGACTGAGCGTTGGCTTCTATTTATGGACATCACCCAACGCATATGAGGGCTCACATGCTTCCGGACTTGGCCTATCCGCGCAGGCGGGAGTGCGCTATTACTTCAGCTCCAAAGCCGCCATCAATCTTGAAGCGGGTGGAGGCTCCTTTTCAGGTGGTAAAATCGGAGTTACGATCAGGCTTTGATCTTTGGGCTATTTGCCTTCAAAGTCATTGACCACATCCACTTTGAGTCGTTCATCGCGATTGGCTACTTCCCATGCGGTATAGAAAACCAATCGGGCGATGGTCTGCATTTTTTCGAAAAGAATTTTTTCGACGTCATCTCCTGGTTTGTGATAATCTTCGTGTACACCGCTAAAATAAAATATCACGGGTATATTAAATTTTGCGAAATTGTAGTGATCGCTTCTATAATAAAATCGGTTGGGGTCTTCCGGATCGTTGTAGGTATAATCCAGCGCCAGATTTGTATATGTAGAATTGCATTTTTCAGAAATTTTGTGCAGATCGGTGCTCAATTTATCCGAGCCTATCAAATACACATAATTGGGATCCGGGTGGGCCTCATCCTTGCGGCCTATCATATCAATATTTAAATCTACGACAGTACTTTCACGTGGAAAAACGGGGTATTCTGCATACCACTCACTTCCGAGCAATCCTTTTTCTTCTCCACTTACATTTAATATTAAAATACTTCTTCTGCTTCCGTGGCCTTGTTTCTTTGCTTCAATAAAAGCCTGGGCAATTTCCAATGTAGAAACTGTTCCGCTGCCATCATCATCTGCACCATTGTTAATTTCTCCCTTTACGATACCGATGTGGTCGTAGTGTGCGGAGATAATAACCAATTCGCTTTTTAATACCGGATCGGTTCCTTCAATAAAACACAATACATTTTCTGCTGTAAATTTCTCTGCATCTTTAATCAACTCAAATTTCAAATCTGTTTTGACCTTGATGGCTTTGAACTTCTTTTTCTTTTCAATCTTCTTAGTCCAGTCCGCACTCGATTTTCCTGTTGAAGAGAGAATCTGGTTGGCCAGTTTGGGAGAAATAAATAACAAAGGGAGTTCTGCTTCACCTGTTGCCATTTCCACCGGATAATCCAGACGGGCGCCAGCATTCTCCAGCCAATAGCGTATGCGCTGTATGATGCTTTGGTAATCCGTTTGAATAACCACCATGCCTTTGGCACCGCTGGCAATGGCTGTTTCGTATTTTAATCCATAGTCGTCTGCCCATTCGCTGCTGGCTTCCGTTCCGGTTAGGAGGCTCATTCCCCTTTTATCGTGAGGTTCTCCACTCAGACATAGCATCACTTTTCCCTTTACGTCTTCCGCTTTGTAGTCTGTGTATTTTCCATCTACAATTCCATACCCCACGAAAACCAGGTCCGATCCATTCAGCTCCTTCCATTCTCCTCCCCAGCAATAAAAATCATCCGCAAAATTGTAGGTGTTTCCATCCACCACTGCTTTGCTTCTGGTATAGCTTTCCTTTTTTAGTGGGTATTGCTGGAAGTAAGATCCCTCATTGCATGGTGCAATACCCTGACTGGCGTAATAATCGGCCAGGTATTGTGCTGCTTTCTTTTGCCCTGGCATGCCTGTTTCTCTGCCTTCATAGGCGTCGGATGCCAGAATTTCGAGGTGTTTTTTTAATTCTGCACTTGTAATCGTGTTTCCATACAAGGTTGGAAGTTGATCGGTTTTCGAAAGAGGCTTTTCTAAACTCACGCTGGCTTTCACGGCAACCGGCGCCATTTGCTGTGCCATCAGATGATCCACGTGAAAAACGCAGATAACAGCAACTAAAAGACTATATATACTCTTCATTTCAGGATTGTGTTAAAGCAATTTTATTGACTCTGTTTTCATGTCTGCCGCCTTCAAATGGCGTATTCAGAAAAACCAACACCATTTCTTTGGCTTCTTCCAGCGACACAAAACGCGCTGGTATACATATAATATTGGCATTGTTGTGTTGTCTGGCCAACTTTGCCACTTCTGCATTCCAACAAAGAGCAGCTCTAATTCCCTGGTGTTTATTGGCCGTCATACAAACTCCATTGGCACTTCCACAAATCAGAATTCCCGGGCAATTATCGCTCAAAACCGCCTCTGCTGTAGGATGTGCATAATCCGGATAGTCCGTACTTTCTGCTGAATATGTGCCGTGATCTGTCACATCCCAACCCAACGATTGTAAAAAGGGAGATAATTGCCCTTTTAATTCAAATCCCGCATGATCTCCTCCAATGTGTATTTTCATGACTGCTTTTCTCTTCGCGCAAAAATACCCTCTTTACTTGCTTCCATCTTAACCACTTATCACAACTTTGAACTTGATATCCCCAAAATATCCAGTCTTTCCAGCACTCCTGACTTTATCCACAATGGCTGCTCATTTGGTTTACAACCATGCTCACAACTTTAAAGCAATAAAACTTGTAATACCGGATAATCCGTTTGGGTATACAAACCATTCGACTTCCAACTATATTCTGTCATTTTTAATCAGTCAGTTTCCAACCCGTTGATCAACCGTTCCACATGAATTCAACACATCAAGTTATCATTTCACATCCTTTTACCACCTTTGTTTACAACCCCCGCAACTCCTTCGCGGTTAAGTCCAATAGCTCCTAACAACTTGTGGATTACGGCACGCTTTATGTGCAAGAATAGCAATGTCAAGTTTTTCTGCCCATAGTTTTACAACCGATGAACAGCCTATATATACTACTATTATCTTCTTTTAAAAAAGATATATATATATGCTTTTGTGTGAAAGACACTTTTAGAGGATTGAAAAACGTTACACATGAAACTTGTAGATTTGTAAAATCAATGAAAGTCGTTTTAGTCCATATTCTTTTTTTCATAGCCCTTGTCGGAAATCTGACCGCGCAGACCGAATACAAGAAATTCTATTTTGACAACGGGGTGATAAGCAGCGAGGGCACCATGGTTTCGGGCAAGCCAGATGGTTATTGGAAAACATATTATCCAGATGGAGGATTAAAAACCGAAGGCAACAGACGGGAGTTAAAGCTAGATTCGGTCTGGAAATTTTACCGGGAGGATTCAACTCTCGAAAGGACAATCAATTACCGCGAAGACGTAAAATTTGGCAAGGAGCAGGTGTATTCGAAGAAAGGCATTATCGCTGAAGAATATACCAATGAAAACAATATCCGAAATGGTGAAGCGAAGTTTTTTTATCCGGATGGAAAGCTCTGGAAAGTGTTGCAATTTGAGAATAACAAGGAGGAAGGAAAAGCAACCGAATATGGAGATGATGGCAGAATCATTACAAAACTGACTTATAAAAACGGTTTCATTTTTACTGAAGAAAGAATTAACAGATACAACAGTGAGGGCCGCAGAACGGGCATTTGGCAGGATCTTTATGAAAATCAGGTGCTCAAAGAAGAAGGCCCCTGGACCAATGGATTGAGAAATGGCGTATTTAAGTTTTTCGATAGAAAGGGGAAACTGGAGCGCATGGAGTTGTATGAGAATGGAGAGCTGAAGGATGGTGGTGGAGAAACTGCCATCATGGATTTGAGGCAGGAATTCTATGAAGACGGTACTCTCAAAATGGCTGGGAGCTACAGTGAAGGCAAAAAGAAGGGCACTTTCAGAGAATACGATCAAACGGGCAAAGAGATAAATGGATATCTGTATGACAACGATATAAAGATTGGCGAGGGCATGGTGGATAGTATTGGCCGCAGAATAGGCCCCTGGAAAATCTTTTACAACACGGGAGAGTTAAGGGCCGAAGGAGAATATGTTGAAGGACTCAAAGAAGGCCCCTGGAATTTTTATTTTGCAAATGGAAAGCCGGAACAAAGAGGCTCTTACAAGGCTGATTTGCCTGTAGGTCCGTGGAAGTGGTTTTTTGGTGATGGATCTGTTCACAGGGATGAGTTGTATCGAAAAGGCAGGGAGGATGGCCATGCGATTGAATATGATTCGCTCGGTGCTGTCGTAAATGAAGGAGATTATGTGGACGGCTCAAAATCAGGAATGTGGAAGCTTACGGTGAATGATCATACCGAAGAGGGTGAATACCTCGATGGTGAACTCAATGGAGTGTGGGTGTGGAAATACGAGGACGGACAGAAGGCTTTTGAGGGAGAATACCAATTGGGTGTGCCCACAGGAAAACATAAGTACTATTACCACAATGGTTTGGTGAAGATGAAGGGAGGATATGAAGGTGGCGAATTGCAGGGTAAATGGGAGTACTTTGATACGCAGGGATTATTGGAATTGAGTGTGGATTATGAGGCGGGGTTGGCTGTAAAGATCAACGGCCAGAAAATTAAGATCCCTCAGGCCGAGGAGTAGATCAACTATGAAAAAGCTCCTACTCGAAATACTCAATCACCCCACAGATATGTTGGCCATTTTAGATCCGGAAAAACTGGAAATAAAAGCGTGCAACAAAAATCTGGCGGTATATTTTGCTATACAAGAGAATGAGTGTTTAGGAAAGGTCATATTTGAATTGGCAGGTAAAAGTGTTCCACAGGAAAAATTGAACTTTATTACCAGGCAGATCAAGGAAAGGCAATTCTACCTGGATTATGAATTCATGGACGACTATCAAATGTTTTTTAATAGCGCCAAATGCGATGAAGAAAACTGTGTTGTGGTTCGCGTGAGCAGTGTAAAGTATCAATATGCCATCGAGCAATACCGGCATCTTTTCAACAGAAACCTGGCTGGTATTTACAGGGCTACACTGGAAGGAAAAATTATTTCGTGTAATCCCGCATTTGCGCATATTATGGGTTATTTGAACGAAGAAGAATTGGTGGGAATGAATACCATCAAGCTGTATAAGAATCCTACCGAGAGAAAAAGTTTTTTGCAACTTCTTCGCACCAAATCAGAAGTTAGTAATTATGAAATAGAAATTATAAGAAAGGATGGCAGTCTCGCTTCCTGTCTGGAAAATGCCTACCTGGAAAATATGCCCGACGGCAGGGAATTGCTGAGTGGCATAGTAATAGACATCAGCGAAAAAAAGCGTATTGAACAGGAATTGCTGGAGAGCGAGGCACGCTTTCGCACCATAGCCAACGTTTCTGGAGAGAGTGTTGTTTTTTGCAAGGGCGATGTTATTGTAGATTGCAATGATCAGTTTGCGAAGTTGTTTGGATACCAGAAAAACGTAGAAGTGCTTGGTCAAAAACTAACCACGTTTTTTAGTCCACCCGACATCAAGCGCATCTATACTACCATTGATATATCCGACGAAAATCAGGTAGAGCTGCGCACTTTTGACCGTGATGGTAAGACCATTTTTATAGAGCTAAAAGGCAGTCATATAGTTTATAAAGCAGAACAAACACATGTGCTTGTAATCAATGATATTACCAGCAGAAAAAAGGCGGAGCATGTCATAGAACAAAGCGTTGTAAGGCTGCGCAATCTTTTGGAAAATTCGCCCAATGGAATTGTGATTCTAACCGACGAAAAAATACGGTATGTGAATCACTCGGCCTGTGTGCTGCTGGATGTAGAAGATGAAGACGCCGTATTTGACTCCAACTTTCTGCAGTTTGTTTCGAGCATGTACAAGCGAGAAATGAAGGATGATATTGGGCGAATACGCAATGGTGAAGAAGTGGAATACAAAGAGATTGTGCTGATAAGCAGCTCGGGTAGAGAAATCGATGTAGGCATCAAAAACACGCTGACGGTTTATGAGAACAAACCCAGCATACAGGTTACTCTCAACAATATTTCGGATCGCAAACAATTGGTTCAGGAGCAGGTTCGGATTCGTTTGATAGAAGAGATAAACACCGTACTAAAGAAGGAAATAGAAGAGCATAAAATCACCCAGCTCAAATTGGAGGAGCAGCAACGCGAGACGTTGGAGCAAAAGGCAAGGCTCGAATCCATCATCAACAGTACCGAAAACCTGATGATGTGGACGGTTGATAGCAAATTCCGCATCACCATGATGAACAGGAATTTTACCAGTTGGATGCATGACTTTTATGATGAGAAAGTTGCAGTAGGTCAGGACATTATGAAGGTGCTCAAAAAACACGTACACCCCGATTTTTACCAGGGCCAGCTTATGGCATTCGACAATGCATTTAAAGGCCGACCCCAACAGGTGGAGTTTCCGCTGAAGAGCAACAAGGGCGAAACACTTTGGCTTCAGGCATTTCTCAACCCCGTTTACCTGGGTGAAAAGCTTGAGCAGATCAGCTGTCTGGTTTACGACAATACAGAAAGACGCCAGATTGAACGCATGGTGCGCGACTCTTTGAAGGAAAAAGAAGTGCTGTTGCAGGAAGTGCATCACCGCGTGAAAAATAACCTGCAGATCATTAGCAGCATTCTGAGTCTGCAAAGTGGTTACGTGACTGATGAAGGCACGCTCAGTATTCTGCAGGAAAGCCGCGAGCGCATCAAGAGCATGTCGTTTATCCATGAGACACTTTACCGCACTTCAGACTTCAGCAAACTGGAGTTTACTCCCTACCTCAAAACCATCATCAGCAATCTGGTGCAGAGTTACCGCACGCCGGGATTGGAAGTCATATTTGTGCCCGACCTGCACGATGTCTACCTCAGCCTGGATCAAAGCATTCCCTGTGGCTTGATTGTAAATGAACTGGTTAGTAATGCGATGAAGTATGCCTGGAAGGGAAAGAAAAAGGGCAAATTGAGTGTAAAGCTCCATGAAAACGAACCGGGGTTATTAAAATTGGTCATTTCGGATGACGGTATTGGACTGCCCAAGACCTTTTCTTATGAAAAAACAGATTCGTTGGGAATACAATTGGTATACACCTTACTCGAACAACTGGACGCTAAAGTGGAGGTAAAGACATCATCCAAAGGCACGTCATTCAACATCGAGTTTCGTCGCGTATAGCTCGTCGCGCTGTCAGGGCCTTCCTCAGAGACAGATAAAAATCAAGGGATAATCGATTTTATTTATGGAAATTGATCGTTTTGGCTTTGATTTGTAAATGTTAGACGGAAGTTAGACCTGCACAAACCAAAACCGTCGCCAAAAGGAAAAAGGTGAAATCTCAGCTCAATGGCCTTGAGCCTGTTTAGTATTGGAAACCATACAACCCATATTGTCGCAATTTGAACCCATTGATTTATCAGAAATGGATGGTGTGGAATTGATGAATAGGACAGACACGAAGTTCATGATTTCGGTGGATGTTCTTGCGGCCATTTTGCCCGATTTATTCGGTCAGTATCGCATTCTCGAAGTGGCCGGTAACCGGCAGAGCCGATATGAAACGCTCTATTACGATACGCCGGATTTTAAACACTATCTCCAACACCAAAATGGTAAAAGGAATCGCTTCAAAATCCGCAAGCGTCAATATGTCGATAGTGCGTTGTCTTTTCTGGAAGTAAAATTTAAGAACAACAAGGGCCGCACGGTCAAGAGTCGGATCAGACTCAAAGACTGGAGCACAGAATTGGATGAGCGTGGATATTCTTTTATTGAGGACAAGGTAAAATGCAGCGAAGGACTGGAGCCCAAGTTGTGGAATGCCTACAATAGAATTACGCTTGTAGATACCGTGCATGGTGAACGCGTGACGTTTGATGGGGATATGTCATTTTATTTTGGAGAACGAATTTGTTCCATGCCGTCGTTGGTTATTGCAGAAGTTAAACAGGATGGAGAAAACCGCCACTCCCGTTTTATGCAGCACATGAAAAAAGGGTTGCTGCGACCGGAGGGAATTAGTAAGTATTGCCTTGGCGTTGCTTTATTGTACCCCGAAATTAAGAGCAATACATTTAAAGATAAAATACTACGAATAAATAAAATAACAGCAACATTATGAGGCTATTGGATCAATTGGGAATATGGGCATTTCGTCTGCAGGAGGCGGTAAATCTGGCGGGCGAAGGCGACATAAAGCCAGAAAAAGTACACACTAATTTTGAGAAATTGCTGGACATGGATTTGTGGGCGGGCACAGATTTTTGGGGATTGTTGTTGAGACTTGTGATGCACATGTCCTTTATTTTTGTGTTGGTTAGGATGATTTATTATCCCATAGCCAAGCGCAAAGATTTTCTGTTTACCTATTTGCTTTTCAGCATTACTATTTTCCTGATGTGCTTTATGTTGGAAAAGCAAAAGGTCGAAATGGGTTTTGCATTGGGATTGTTTGCTGTGTTTGGCATCATGCGTTACCGCACTGATGCTATACCTATCAAGGACATGACCTATCTCTTCATTGTCATAGGTATTTCTGTGATGAATTCGCTTGCACATAAAAAGATTTCGTTTTCAGAAGTGGTGCTGGCCAATTCGGCTATCATTGGGCTTACATATGGTCTGGAAAAGATTTGGTTGCTGCGCCACGAATCTCAAAAACTCATCATTTATGAACGAATAGACCTCATTCAGTTGGGGCGTAGGGAAGAACTGATAGCGGATTTAAAACAACGCACGGGTATTAATATTAATCGTGTGGAAATCGGCAAAATTGACTTTCTACGGGATACCGCAGTTGTAAAGATATACTTCTACGAGGACCAGCAAAATGGGCAGATAGACGAGAGCTTCAGCAGTGGATTTAATAACTGATAATAGACCAGAAATGACTACGACAACTCCATTTCGTTTGTATAAATTGATTGCCTTTACAGTGGCAATTGTTTTGGCCGCAGGGTGTAAAAAAGAAGCCGGAGAAGGCGGCAATTCCACCATTTTCGGGAAGGTAAACAAGGATATCCGCGTGGTGCTTACCAATCCAGCCACTACGCAATCAACGGTTATTGCTGCCGATCGTGATGTGTATATCGTATATGGAGACCACACTTCTCCAGGTGATCGCATTCAATCCAACTACAATGGTGAGTTCGAATTCCGCAATCTGCGACCCGGCAATTACACCATTTATACCTTTAGCAAAGACACCAACGCTGTTGCGGTTCCCTGGGACGAAGACCACATGCCCATCACATTGAGTCTGGAGATTTCAGAAAAAAAGCAAGATGTGGATGCCGGCACACTCACTATTTACGATGTGGAGTAAACTGGTCATAACCATTGCGTGCCTGGGAGTTCTGGAAATGAATGCCCAGATAAATGATGCCGGATTATGGACAGGTGTTTCGCTCAATTCCGAGGTCAAAAAGGATTTTGAACTTTCCTTTTCGCCCGAATTTCGCCTTGATGAAAATCTAACCAGGCTGTCCAGTTATTTTATGGATATCGGCAGCCAGTATAAACTAAATAAAAATCTGTCATTCTCAGCCGGGTATCGCATTGGTGGCCGGAACTCAGGCGACTTCTACAATTTGCGGCAGCGGGTTCAGGTGGGTTTAACGCTAAAAAAGAAAGTAAAAGATTTTACGCTTTCGTGGAGCCCCAGGTGGCAGGGTTCTATTCAGGGAGTGGGCATAGAAAATGACGGCGACTTCATTACCACGTTGCGCAATCGCTTTAAGGCTGTTTATGGAGGAATAAAGAAATATGAGATTAGCAGTTCCTTTGAGTTCTTCAACAGCACATCGGCCTATTCTCCGCCGTATCTGCAAAATTGGAGGTGGATACTAAATCTGGAACGCGACCTCAAAAAGGGGCAATCCTTCAGTGTGGGATATCTCGTTCAGCGTGATCTCACCGAATCTCCAATGGAAATGGATTTCGTCTTTTTGCTTAATTACTCCATTCGAATGGATATCTACAAAAAGAAGGTAGAAAAAAAGGACGAAGAGAAGAAGAGTGGCGGCCACGACCACAATTAGATCCACAGCACATTATTGGGCCATCAGGCGGGCAACATATTTACCGATGATATCGAATTCTAGGTTAACAAGGTCTCCCGGTTGCATGTATTGAAAGACCGTATTTTCCAAGGTATAGGGTATGATGTGCACAGAAAACGAATCTTTGGTTGAGTCCACAACAGTCAACGAAACACCATTGATACAAATGCTGCCTTTGTGAACAGTAATATGTTCCGGCGATTTTTCATAAGTGAAGTGGAATATCCATGAGCCGTCCAGATCCTTTCGCGAGGTGCATATGGCAGTCGTATCCACATGACCCTGCACAATGTGACCATCGAGACGATCTCCCAATCGGGTGCATCTTTCCAGGTTCACCTTATCGCCAGTCTTTAACCTGCCCAGGTTTGTTTTTTGAAGCGTTTCATCAATGGCGGTAACCCGATACTGATCGCCATCGATGGCAACAACCGTAAGGCAAGCACCATTGTGGGCAATACTTTGATCAATTTTTAACTCGTGTGCGAAGGGCGCACGCAAGGTGATGTGCAGATTGGAACCCTCTTTTCTGAGCTCCATTACTTCTCCCATACATTCTACAATTCCAGAAAACATAGTTGTGATAATGCGGAGTCAAGAATACGGCGTAATCATTGTCCACCGGAATTATTTGAGCCGCTGTCTACCATCTGAATTGAGCCACTGAATTTTTCAGTAACAATACCCGAGAGTCGTATCGTATTTACCTGAATGGTATAAAAATAAACTCCGTCGCTACTGGTGTTGCCACTGTCTTTGTTTTTTCCGTCCCACGATAGCGCGGGATCGGATGTTTCGAAGACCAGGTTTCCCCAGCGATTGAAGACTTTAAAATCAACACTTTCGATGTATCGGTATTCAAAAGGAACAAAGAAGTCGTTGATGCCATCGCCATTGGGCGAGAAAATATTCGGCAGGAAATAGATGGGACAATTGTCGATGCAAATGATATTACTCAATTCACTTTCATTTTGATGCAACTCACCATCAGGCCAGATGTTGAGAGAGTCCAGCGCTGTGACGGCATAACATCCGGCAATGCTCGCAGGCAGGATTTCGTCTTCGTAGAGAAACGTGATATTGTTTGCGCCATCGATGGAGGCAATGCGTGTGAGAGGCTGGCCCTCAACCGGAGCGTAGTAGACGTTGTAACCCATAACATCGTCTGCACAAATGAGATTTGGATTGGTCCAAAGCAGATCTGATGTCTGCGCAGAACAATCGCCATCCACAGTCAGTTGTGGCGCGCAGGGAGCGGTTTGATCGTAAGGTCGTGTACACACCTCCTGACTCCAGTTTGGAAGAATGGCAGGAACACCCGGAGCGTTGTAAGTTCCAAAGGCCAATACCCGATAGCAATAATCCTGGTTGTTGACCAGATTAACATCGGTGTAGGCATCACTTTGAACTGTTGCATAGAGTGAAAAGCCTGTTTCACCAGGAGCTTTGCGGTAGATCTGGTATTCGTAATTGTCCCACGGAGTTTCGTGTGTCATCTG
>JBJXFC010000239.1:0-34514 GCA_046153915.1 Flavobacteriales bacterium | reverse complement strand
GCATTGGCGTCAACGACATCATCAATTTTGACCTCTATACCAACAACGGTTCATTGATGCTTCAATTTACAACAAGTGAATTGGAGCGTACCTCCGGTGTTAAAAGTCCGGGGTTTGATTTTACAGTTGATATCGAAGGCTACGTAGAATTCCCGGTAATTGGCCGCAAGTATGTTGTAGGCTACACCATCCGCGAACTTCAAACACATCTTGAAGAATTGTATTCCTTTCAGTTCAACAATCCGATGGCACTTGTAAGAGTGATCAATCGTCGTTGCCTTGTTTTTAATGGAGCCACGGGCGGTAAGGCCGATGTTGTGCCACTCACCAATGTAGGAATGAGTGTGATCGAAGCAATAGCAATGTCGGGTGGTATAGGGCCACGTGGTAATTCTTCCCGCATCAAGGTGATACGCGATATCAATGGAAAGCAGGAGGTATACCTCATCGACTTAAGCACCATTGATGGAATCAAATATGCCAATATGAGTGTGGAGGCAGGCGATATTATCTATGTAGAACCAAATCCAAACATTGCGCGTGAGGTACTCACCGACATTCAGCCAATTGTAGGGGTAATAAGCAGCATCGCTCTCACCTACGGCATACTTGCCCGAATCTTTTGATCGTGATTCACAATTGCCATGCTCGAACAAGGCGACATACAAACTGGCAGGGAGTACAAAGAACGCCTTACCAATATTACCAATGAGTTTGACCTTGGATTATTTGTCTATATCCTTAAAAGGTCTTTGGGCTGGGTAATACTTTGTTTGTTGATAGCCGGATTGGCTGCCTTTCTTTACCTGCGATACACGCCACCCATGTATCAGGCGCGAAGCATTGTTCAGCTTGCCGAAGACGACAATGCCAATAAAATATTGAAGGTTGAAACCAGCGACGAAAGCAATAAGCCAGAAGCCAAAGTCGAATTGTTGCGTTCCAAATTATTGATCGCCCGAAGCCTTAAATTACTTCCTCTCAAGGTTGGATATTTTGCAAAAGGGCAGATTCTTACAACAGAACATTATCTCAATTCACCTTACCAGATCGAATTACTGGAATTAAAAAATCCACAATGGCAAGATCGACCTATCAATATTACATTTTCAGGACCGGGTAAGGTGTCTATTCAGTACGACGGACAGAATCTTGTTGATCAGTTAGTGGGAAAGGAAATTGAAACTCCTGATTTTAAGATCATGGTGGCCATTTCCGATTGGGATCAGCTCAAAAAAAACGATGATGAATACGAGCTTTATTTCGTAATCAACAATATCACCACGCTCATCAATCGGTTTTATGCCAACCTGGATGTGCGTATACTGAACAACACCGCTAAAACTCTTGAAGTATCCTACAATGACAACAATCCATACATCGCCCGGGATTTTGTAAAGACTCATAGCAATGAGTTCTTGCTTTTTGATCTCGAGAAAAGACGCAAGAGCGACGACAATGTATTGTCTTTTCTGGATGAACAAATAGATACCGTCTACAATCGTCTTAAGGTGAGTGAAATTCAACTTAACCAATACAAGCAGGCGAATAAAATTACCAACCTGGAAAGTGTGGGCGAGGTTTATCTCAACCGTATTACAGAGTTTGAGCACGACATCATTCAACTGGAAATTGAAGAAAGGTTGCTGAACGAAGTAGAAAAACTCACATTAAAAAGTAGTTCGGAAGTCGAAATATACAACCTCATTCCACTTGTTTCAGGAAGCAGGTATGAACAATCATTAAGCAAAATGCTTGATCGCCTCTATTCTTTGATGGTGGACCGCGAAGAAGCACTTTATACAATTACCAAAGACAATGATCGCATCAAAGCACTCGATTACCAGATTGGAATTCAAAAGACATTGATCATACAAACCATTTCAGCACTCAATGATCAATTGGCAGACCGCAAGAACGACCTCAACGAAAAAATGAAAGATTCGGAGGGTGTATATTACGATATGCCACAAAAAGAACTTGAATATGCGCGCTTGCAGAGGTTGTTTACAATCAACGAAAAATACTACACCCTGCTTTTAGAGAAGTCCATTGAATATAAAATATCCAAAGAGGGATTTGTAAGCAACAATCAGATACTTGAAGAAGCAAGAACGCCATCATCACCGGTTGCACCGAGGCGCAATCTTATAATGATTACCTTCATTATGTCTGGGTTGCTTTTGAGTTTCCTTATCATAGCTCTCAGATATTTCCTTCACAACAATATAACTTCACTTCATGAAATTGCAAAGCAAAGTCATGCAAGTATCAATACTCTCGGCATTATTCCGCGCTACAAAGAAGACATTCCGGTGAGTATGCTTATTGTGGATAAAAATCCGAGATCACTTATTGCTGAAGCATTTCGCAGTGTGAGGACCAATCTGCAATTCATCAACAACAATCCGGGCTCAAAAATTGTCGCAGTAACCAGTACTATTAGTGGAGAAGGCAAAACCTTTGTGGCACTTAATCTGGCTGGAATCATTGCTTTTAGTGGCAAAAGAGTTGTGGTTTGTGATCTGGATATGCGCAAGCCTAAAATTCACAAAGGATTTGGTGTTGAGAATTCGGAGGGTATGAGCACCTTGCTTATTGGTAGAGGGAGCATGGAAACTTCCATTCGTAAAAGCAAGCTCGAAAATCTCGATTACATTACAGCAGGGCCTATTCCTCCCAATCCATCTGAGCTCATCATCAACGAACGGATGAATGCTTTGTTAGAGGAGCTCAAGAAGCAATACGACTACATCGTACTTGATACACCACCGGTTGGATTGGTAACGGATGGCGTTGCATTGCTTCAAAAAGCAGATTATCCACTGTACATATTCAGAGCAGATTATTCGAAGAAACAATTCGTGCAGGTGGCAGATAAACTCATCAATGAAAATAAGATTCAGGTATCTGTTATTCTCAATGGAGTAGATCTCGACCGCAACCGTTATTCGTACAACTATAGCTACGGATATGGTTATGGATATGGATATGAATCAGGCGGTTATTATGATGAAAAGGGCACCAAACGAAGCCGAAAGCGATCGTTGTTGCAAAAAATGAAAGGCAAAAAATGAAAATCGAAAACACTCCATTCAAAGATTTACTCATAATACACCCAACGGTATTTCAGGACGACAGAGGATATTTCTTCGAGCCATTCAACGAAGCGAGATTTCGAATTGAGACAGGCATCAATGCCAGTTTTGTACAGGACAACGAGAGCATGAGCAACGGCGATGTCCTGAGGGGAATGCACTTTCAGGTGCCTCCAAAAGCCCAGGCCAAATTGATTCGTGTTTCAAGAGGAAGTGTTCTTGACGTGGTTATTGATCTGCGTAAAACGCAACCCACTTTTGGGCAATACTTCAAAACAATCTTATCGGCTGAAAACAAAACCCAACTCTATATCCCGGAAGGATTTGCGCATGGTTTTAAAGTCCTGGAAAACCAAACCATTTTTACTTACAAGTGCAGCAATTATTACAGCAAAGAACACGATCGCGCTCTTCTCTGGAATGATCCCGAAATAGGTATCGATTGGGAAGTTGAAGACCCTATCCTTTCCGATAAGGATCGAAATGCCATACGTTTCAAGGATTTTGAAACTCCGTTTTTTTAATGGGAAATTTATTCAAAGACATAACCATCGATCTGGATGCAATTTTTTTTCTGCTCCACATCATCGGTGGTGTTTTTATCCTTTTTCTCCTCAAGTGGTTTTTCCCATTACTTGGAACAGGCAAAAAATCGCTTGATGCTTCGTCCCGGTGGAGTGCAGATCTAAAACCAACTGTAGGTGGCATACTCTTTTTTATAGCTCTCCTCTTGATGTATCCTTTTTCAGGATTGCATGCGCGGGGAATGGGAATAGAACTTACAGGACTTCTGGTGGCTTCAGCCATTGTTTTTGCTGTTGGTTTGTGGGATGATATTGCGCGCATTTCACCCAAACGAAAACTCGCCGGACAATTCATTGCAGCCGTTGTATTTGTGTCCTTCAACAATTCGATGCACTTCTGTTCAGACCTGTTTGGAGTGGAGTCCGTTCTTACGCAAATACCCGATTTTCTCTTCACGGTTTTTCTCGCAATCGCCATGATGAATTCCGTGAATATGATGGACAACATGGACGCAGCTTCGGCAGTCTCTGTGTTTCCATCGGTGCTATTGCTGGGCTGCTATTCGTTGATTGGTGCCACGTATTCTTTTGATTTTTTAATAGCTGCATTGATTGCATTTCTCATCCTCAACTGGAATCCATCGAGAATATTCATGGGAGATTCTGGAAGTATGGTATTGGGTTTGATTGTTGCCTTTGCGATGCTTTCCGTTCCTTCTTCCAATCCGGAAATACCAGCCAATTCATGGGTAGATCTGGTGGTTTCCATTTTCACACTTGGCACTGTGCTCATTGCTGATACTGCTTTGGTCATTTACCAGCGCCGCAGGCACGACATATCACCCATGCAGGGCGGGCGAGACCATACAACACATCATCTGTTTTACACCGGGTTGTCTCAAAGGGAAATAGCTGTAATGCTCTTTTTTCTCAGCTTCATTCCGATGATTATCCAATCCGTCACTGTAAAATTGATGGGCCTTGAGTTCCACTTAATATCTCCGTTTTGGAGAATTGCACCACTGGCCGTTTATTTTATTCTCTATTTAACAGCGATGATTCTCATTTCTAATCGAAATTTGCGCATTGGTAAATATTCCTATACGAAATGAAAACAAGCAGAATTGTGTTGATTGCAGCGGGAACAGGAATAACATCGGCTTTGCTGGTGATTCTGATGTACAGTTTTATTTCTAAACAAAAACCGAGTAAAGAAGAGAACGAACATTATTCTCAGGTCATTTCAGAAAAATACCGTATTTATTCTTTGCCACTTCCAGAAAAACTTGACTTTGCCGGAGAAGAAGTTCCGCTCGATCAATGGGATGTGCGCGAAAAACTGGATCGCGAAATTCTGGTGAACACATACTGGCACAGTAATACGCTGCTTTGCATTAAACGGGCCAGCAGATGGTTCCCGGTAATAGAACCCATCCTTCAAGCCAATGGAGTTCCCGATGATTTTAAATACTTAGCCCTGATAGAAAGTGGACTAACCAATGCCGTTTCACCTGCAGGTGCCTCTGGTTATTGGCAATTTATTGAGTCCACAGGCAAGGACTATGGACTCGAAATAAATGACGAAGTGGATGAAAGATATCATGTCGAAAAAAGCACTCAGGCTGCCTGCCATTATCTGGTAGATGCTTATGATAAGACCGGTTCATGGGCATTGGCCGCCGCAGGATACAATATGGGGCAGGCTGGTCCTGGAAGACAAATGGACCGCCAACAGGAAAAAACCTATTGGGATTTGTTGCTCAATGAAGAAACTGCCAGATATGTATACCGCATTCTGGCCATGAAAGAAATCCTCAACAATGCCGACCAATATGGATTTGTGGTGCGCCCGGCAGATTTGTATGAGCCGGTGGAATCGCATACAATTACTATCGATAGTACCATAAATGATCTTGCCACATTTGCCAAATCACAAGGCATTACATACAAGCAATTAAAATTGATGAATCCCTGGATGCGTCAGAATTACCTGCGCAATAAGTCAAAGAAAACCTACGAGATCCGCATTCAGGATTGAAACAATAAAAAGTAGACCTCGTCTGCCAATCCATTCTTTAATACGGGTATCATAATCTACAGATTGGTGGTTTTAGGATCTCAATTTAACATTTTCATCGAAACAAAACACTCGTGTGTCGCAAAATTACATGCGTTCATTTGGTTTCAATCCCCTTCTATCCGTCAATAAAGTGCAATGGTCGAATTGATTGTGTAGCCCGCAACAACACAAGGTCGATTCGAGTAAAAATGGTTTTGAAACCAACCATTTCACCATTACATGAACGCAAGGATTAACCTATCCATCTTACTGAGTTTTTTCGTGTTTTTGCACATTCAATCTGCTGCACAAAACACGACAACTTGTCCATCGGATCAGTTGAATGACTCGCTGCTAACCCACAATCCGGGTTTTAGCCGAAGCTTTTTCTACATGGAACAAAAGCTTGGTCTGCAAGCACAAATTCCACCTGCTGATCGCTCCGATGATTTATACACCTTGCCGGTTGTAGTGCACATTATTCACGAAGGTGAAGCCTACGGAACCGGAAGCAATATTACCGATGAGCAGGTTTTTTCGGCCATAACTGCGCTCAACAACGATTTTCGTCATACAGCCGGAACGAACGGCGATGGCGCAGGAGTAGATGTAAACATCGAATTCTGCCTTGCACAACGTGATCCCAATGGACAGCCAACAACTGGAATTGTTCGCGTCAATGGAAGCAGTGTGCCTTTGTATGCCGATCAGGGAATCGAATCAAGCGGCGGCGGTGGTGCAGTAGAAGAATCCGTGAAAGCGCTTAGTACATGGCCACGTGCATCGTATGTGAATATTTGGGTAGTTAATGAAATTGAAAACAACGATGGCGGCAGTGGTATTCAGGGGTATGCATACTTCCCGATAAACAACCCCATTGACGGAATTGTCCTTTTGCACAACGCTTTTGGCACTGTTGGTAACCTGAAGTCATATACCAATATGAACCGCACATTGACTCATGAAATAGGCCATTACCTTGGTCTCTACCATACCTTTCATGATACCAATGCTTGCGGTGCGGAGGCCAATTGCAATACCGGTGGCGACCGCGTTTGCGATACACCTGTGACAACATTGAACTCTTCGTGTTCATCCCCTGCATGCAGCGGAACACAGCAGGTAGAAAACTATCTGGATTATACTTCACAAACATGCCAGGACATGTTTACTGAAGGACAAAAACTACGCATGCGAACAACATTGGAAGTTCAACGAACATCCATGATCTCATCACTTGGTTGCCAGCCGGTTTTTACGCGTGATGCTGGAATTTCCATGGTTACAAGTCCTTCCGGAACAAATTGTGTTGGAACATATACACCACAGGTAATTCTGGTAAACTATGGCAGTGCAACACTCACCAGTGTTACCATTACCTATAACCTCGATGGATCTGGAAACAGCACATACAGCTGGACGGGATCTCTCACATCCGGCAGTCAGGCAACAGTAAATCTTCCAGCCATAACTCCGGCAATTGGTAGTCACACATACTATGCATGGACATCCAATCCCAATGGACAAAGTGATCAGAACACAGCCAATGATCAATCTACAAACACATTCAGCATCACAACAGGTGCCGGAGCGAGCCTTGTAGTAACACTCGATTTCTTTGGTGGTGAAAACACATGGGTCATAACTGATGAGAATGACAATATTCTAATCGAAGGAGGTCCTTACGCAAACAATGCTCAGGGCACGTCAATCACCGAAGAATTATGCCTTGGTGCTGGATGTTATACACTCACATTTTATGATCAGTATGGTGATGGAATGGGCTTCACCAGCGGAGGATTTGTTCTCTATGATGGTAATGACAATATCCTCGTGCAACAAGAAGATGATTGGGGCGATGTGTCATCCAATCCTTTCTGCCTTGTAGATATAATTCCTTCGGGAAATCCACCTGTTGCATCATTCAATATCCAGGATAATTCAGTGTGTAAAAACGTACAGGTTGATTTCACAAGCACAAGTACGAATACACCTACATCCTATGCCTGGACTTTCGAAGGTGGAACACCCGCAACTTCTGCACAGCAAAATCCGCAGAATATTACCTGGGCGACCAACGGCACATACGATATTGCACTTACCGCAACCAATCAATATGGATCACATACCTATACATGTGCAAACTGCATGACTGTATATGCAGATCCAACAGTAACATTAACTCCTACCAATCCACTTTGCAATACAGGCACAGGTAGTATTGCCAATGCCGTAACCGGATCATCACCGTTTACTTATGCATGGAGCAATGGTGCAACTACTCAAAATCTGACCAATGCGAATGCAGGTTCACATACAGTAAATGTTACAAGTTCGCAGGGCTGTGCAAAATCACAAAGTGCAACACTTACTGCACCTTCGGCCATTGCGGTAACTGGAACAGCAACAAATCCTTCCTGCAACACTGGCAGCAACGGCAGCATTGCAGTTTCATCTACAGGTGGAACAGGAAACAAAACATATTCATGGAATACCGGTGCTACCGGAGCGACCATTAATAACCTTGCTGCAGGAACATTTACGGTTACGGCAACAGACGCCAATGGCTGCACAAAAACGCAGGCATTCACATTAACAGCGCCGGCAGCTATTGCCATAACAGGAACAACAACCAACCCTTCGTGCAGCACAAGTAGCAATGGAAGCATTGCGGTTTCATCTACCGGCGGAACAGGAAGCAAAACATACTCATGGAATACCGGAGCAACGGGTGCATCTATCAGCAATCTCTCAGCGGGAAGCTACACCGTTACTGCAACAGATGCCAATGGCTGTACGAAAACACAATCATTTACCATTACTACACCGGCAGCCCTATCAGTATCCGGCACCATTACACATCCTTTGTGCAACACTGGATCAAATGGAAGTATCACCGCATCAGCAACAGGTGGTACAGGAAATAAAACGTATAGCTGGAGCAACGGTGCTACCGGCGCAACAGCAAATAATCTTGCAGCAGGTACATATACCGTAACAGCAACAGACGCCAACGGATGCACGGCCACACAACAATTTGTACTCACCAATCCTTCGGCCATTACCATCACAGGTACAGCTACAAATGCAACTTGCAACGCTACCAACAACGGCTCTATAGTAGTAAGTGCAACAGGAGGCACTGGCAATAAAACATTCAGTTGGAGCAATGGTGCCACTGGTGCCACAGTATCAAATCTGGCGGCAGGCGGCTATACCGTTACAGCTACAGATGCCAATGGCTGCATAAAAACACAATCATTCACCATTACTTCTCCTGCTGCGATTGCAGTAACAGGAACAGTAACCAATGTAAACTGCAACGGTCAATCGAATGGAAACATCGTAGCTACTGCAACTGGCGGAGCAGGTGGGTTTTCATATTCCTGGAACACGGGAGCAACTGGAGCTACTTTGAGTAACGCGGCTGCGGGCAACTATTCTGTGGTAGCTGCTGATGTCAATGGATGCACAAAAACACAATCATTCACAATTACGGCACCTTCTATATTAGCAACAAACCTTACCCATGCCGACATTGGCTGTGGTATGACAGTTGGATCTGCGCAAGTTGCACCTGCAGGCGGCACATCGCCATACAGTGTATCTTGGAGCAATGGAGCAACAGGCACCAGTATTTCAAACCTTGTGGCGGGCAATTACAGTGTAACAGTAACCGATAGTCATGGATGCACTGCAAATGGAAACTTTACCATCGATGCAACTGCAAGTTTAAATGTAACGATCAACGGCGTTGATGTAAGTTGCAATGGCGCGTCTGATGGAGGCGCTACAACCACAATTACAGGTGGCAATGGTGTCTTCACATATCTGTGGAGCAATGGATCAACTTCTTCGATGATCAGTTCGCTTGCACCCGGCAACTACAGCCTCATTGTAACCGATGGCGGAGGATGCCAGGGCACAGCACAGGTAACAATTGACCAACCTACTCCACTGGCATTAGCCGTTTTCAAACAGGATATTTCTTGCTTCGGACTGAATGACGGAACTGCATCAGCAACTGCAAGTGGAGGAATTGGACCTTACAATTATGCATGGAGCAATGAGCAGGATAACGAAGTGATTTCAAATCTTGCTGAAGGTATTTATACAGTAAGTGTAGTAGACGACAACGGATGCATCACTGAAGAAAATATTGAAATCGTTGAACCATCGATGCTAACGGCAAACGTTGTTATTCTAACAGCGGAATCATGCGAAGGAAATGACGGAAGTGCAGTTGTAAATGTGATGGGTGGATCGCCCGGATACTTCATTATCTGGAGTGACGGAACAACTTCACAGACAATTTCAGAAGCAGCATCCGGAGACTATTTCGTAAATATCACCGACATCAATGGCTGTTCATTGCAGACAGATGTCACCATTCCATACGAGTGTATCACCGAAGTTCCACCAACTCAACTCATCGACACTGATTGCGGAGCGATGGACATTCCGCTCAATGGAATTATCACTTGCGATGCCGTTCCCAATGCGGAAATGTATCAGTGGAGGTTTATGAATGGTGCAGGGGTAATCATTAGCGATGAATATTCTTTGGGCAATGTATTTATGATCTCACAAATTCCGGGCGTTGCCGAAGGATTGACTTATAAAGTGGGTATAAAAGCCATGGTCAATGATGTTTACGGACCTTTTGGCGATATCTGTGAAATCGAATTGGCAGGCGAAGCACCGGCAACAACAACATCACTTGATCCAGAATCATGCGGAGCAGTGGTAGACACATGGGATACACAACTCAATGCAACAGAAATACCAGGTGCGCTAAATTATCAATGGCATATAACTGGTCCCGATTATGACTGGACAACTTATACCGATGTAAATTATCTGCAACTGAATGATAATATGGCACTGATTGCGGGATCGACTTATTATGTTCAGATTCGCTGTGCTATGGGTGCCGGAATTTTCACAGAATGGGGCGAAACCTGCACGTTTAGCATCGACCTTGGAATCGATATCGACGACTTCCCTCCTTTGGTTGGTTACCTGATGATCTATCCAAATCCAGGAACAGGAGAAAATATTTTCTTCGATTTCAGTAACCTGCCAAATAATGTCTCCGTTGAAGACCTGACCATTTATGGTACAAACGGAAATTTAGTAGAACGACTGAATGTCACCCTCACCCCAGAATCCCAAAAAGTAATTGAATACCGATTTGCCCAGCCACTTGCTGCCGGTGTGTACGTGTTGCAATACAAATTCAACGGACGACTCAGCGAGCAAAAGCTTGTGGTACAGTAGATGATATAGGGTGGAGACCAAGTTACTTGGTCGAAGTAGAAAGCCCGTGAGCCCTAAAAAGCTTGCGGGCTTTCGAATTTATGGCGAAAATCCAATATTGCCGTAATGTCGTATATCCCCGCAATCCACTATCCTTGTGGTTGAAATTGAACCTATGCCTCACATCGTAATCATTGGAAATGGAATCAGCGGAATAACTGCCGCGCGGCATATCCGCAAAAAAAGTGATCATAAGATCACAGTCATTGGCGACGAAACAAAATATTTCTATTCAAGAACAGCCCTTATGTACATCTACATGGGGCACATGAAATTTGAACATACCCAGCCTTACGAACCAGAGTTTTGGAAAAAGAACCGGATTGATTTGGTGCATGCCCGCGTTGAGAAGATCAATACCGACAAAATGGAATTAACATTAAACAATGGCGCATCCATCTCGTGGGATAAACTCATCATTGCTACCGGATCTGTCTCAAACAAATTTGGTTGGCCAGGCCAGAATCTCAAAGGCGTTCAGGGTTTGTATTCTATTCAGGACGTCGAAGAACTGGAGCGAAACACCCATCCATGGAATGCAAAAGTTTCGGAGCGGCGTGTAAAAAAAGCAATCATTGTGGGTGGAGGATTAATCGGTGTCGAATTGGCAGAAATGCTTCATACCCGAGGCATTCAAGTTAGTTTTTTAATTCGCGAAAAGAAATTCTGGGGCAGTGTTCTTCCCAAAGAAGAAGCCGAATTGGTTGCCAGACATCTCAAAGAACACCATGTAGAAATACTTTATGACACCGAATTAAATGAAATTCATGGTGATGAAAATAGCCGCGTAAAATCTATCACCACCAAAAATGGAGAGATCATAGAATGTCAGTTCGTAGGATTGACAGCAGGTGTTTCGCCCAATATTGCATGGTTGAGTGGAACAGACATTGCAACCAATCGCGGAGTTTTAGTGAATCGTTTTTTGGAAACGAATGTTGAAAATGTCTATGCGCTGGGCGATTGTGTGGAATTTACCGAGGCCTGGCCCGGACGAAAAAACATTGAACAGGTATGGTACACTGGAAGGATGATGGGCGAAACAGTGGCCAAAACCATTTGTGGAAATCGCACAGCATATCAGCCCGGCAACTGGTTTAACAGCGCGAAATTTTTTGATATCGAATATCAGACTTATGGAACTGTAAATGCAAATCTGCAAGATGGTGAAGGTCAATTTTACTGGGAACATTCCTCTGGAAAAATTTGTGTAAAAATGGTATTCGATATTTCAACACGCACCTTCAAAGGCATCAATACTTTTGGAATACGCATGCTGCATGATGTATTTGATCGCTGGCTCAATGAGCGACAAACAATCGATTATGTTATTCTTCATTTGAAGGAAGCCAATTTTGATCCGGAGTTTTTCAATCGCTATGAAGTTGAAATACGATCTGCATTCACATTATCCGTAAACGTTCAAAATCACACTGCATGAGTAAAATTCAGGATACAAGTTTGTCGCTGGCCAATCCGGATCCAGCGTCTACCAGCAGTTTTCAGAAGATTGCTCTCAGTATGATTGCGGTGGGATTTTTTATGATGACCATTCGACTTTTGAATCTCTCATGGTCACACGCCGCTTTAGAACTTACCATTTCTTCACTGCTTATTATTATAGGAACAATAAGTTACGCAAGATCCCTGTATCATCATCAGCCCAATGGTATCAAAAATCACTATGTTTTTTTTCGTAGCATTTCGACAAGAGGTATAGTAGGTTGGATGACTGGAATTGTGCTTACACTTTTCTACATCGCACTTTATTGGTATCCAGAATATCTTGGGCAACGCTATGGGAGCGCATCCGTTGGTTTGGTTGCACTGTTTGAACCACTCAGCATGTTTTTACGTAATCGCCCTGCTGATCAATGGTTTGTATACGGTACATTTTATACCGGAGCCGTGGTTCTTTTGGGAATAAAATTCATGTACAAGTACCGTGGAAATCGGTATCAAATGATCCGCACAGGAAGTGTCATGTTTTTCCAATTGGCCTTTTCATTTATGATTCCTGCCATTCTCCTGCGCCTCAATCAACCCGAATATTATTTCTCCTATTTCTGGCCACTCAAGAGAGAGTATCTATTGCCTGATGAATGGCACCATCTTACACAAAACGGAGGGCTTGGAGTCTTTATGTTTTTCTGGGGGGTGATGATGATATTGGTTGCAACGCCCATTCTCACCTACTTCTTTGGAAAGAGATGGTATTGCTCCTGGGTATGTGGATGCGGCGCTTTGGCAGAAACATCGGGAGATTCTTTTCGTCAACTTTCAAGCAAAAAACTTTCATCTTGGAAACTGGAAAGGTGGATGATTTATTCAGTTCTTGTTTTGGTTATTGGCCTCACGGCGGTCCTTTGGATTAATTCCTATTCGCAGGGAAGTTTGTTGGGCAGTGCTTCTGTATCCTACAGCAAATGGTATGGATTTTTTATCGGCAGCATTTTCAGCGGAGTGATTGGAACTGGCTTCTACCCTATTCTTGGAAGTCGCTCCTGGTGTCGGTTTGGATGTCCGATGGCAGCCATACTCGGGTTATTGCAAAAATACTATTCACGTTTCAGAATTACCACCAATGGAGGTCAATGTATCTCGTGTGGAAATTGTTCTACTTATTGTGAAATGGGCATTGATGTGCGAGCGTATGCGCAGCGAGGTCAGAACATTGTGCGCGCCTCATGTGTAGGTTGTGGAGTGTGCAGTGCCGTGTGTCCGCGCGGAGTTCTTAAACTCGAAAATGGCCCGGTAGCGAAGCGCACAGAAGAAAATCCGATTGCAATTGACAAATATGGAGCGAAGTTGAACCTTTGATCGTAAAGCGAATTGCGATGTGCGTACAGCGATATGCGAGATCAGCGATACGTATTAAGATCCAAAGCAGATGCGGGCTAAAAGCCCTCACTAGTTATAGGCACGGGTTAGCTGCGCTGAAACCCGCGCCATGGAGAGCTGCGCTGAAACTGCGCCAAGGAGTTCTCCCTCCGCGTACTTTGTGTCAACCCTTTGCGGCTTTGCGGTTAAAAAGTCCGAAGCCAATTGAGAACTTCAAGCATCATCCATAAAGGAATCCCATTCTCCATTTTTATTTATCGCTCGGAGCTACTAAGCCTTTCAGCACATTAGCACATTAGACACATTAGCACATTAAAAAAAGCTCATTGATACCGCGCACTCCAAGCAATTCGAAGCGTCTATCGATTCTCCCCCTCCAGCAAAATTGCCGCAATATCATCGGCCAAGAACGTGAAATTATCAAACGAATTATTCGAGAGGATTACGATACTCTTATCCAATTCCGGAAATCGCATAATGATCGAAAAATAGCCCGGCCAGCCTCCAGTGTGGTAAACCAACTTTTCGGTCGATGGCCCATCGTGCACAAAAAAACCATAGCCATAGCCAATTGAATTTCCATTCTTCAAAACTTGGTTTGAACACATCTTATCCAATTGCGCCTGGCTTATCAATTTCGGATCATCGATTTCGATTTGCCACTTTGCTAAATCGCTTGTGCACGAATTGACTGTCCCATCACCTGTAATTGCATCCTGATAGATTACCACTTGATATTGCGAGAGGCTATCTGGAATAATATACCGACCCAGATCAGGATCAAACACATATCCGGTTGCACCATTCTGTAGAACTTCACCCATAGATCTTCTCGTATTATAAACGCGGGTATGCGTCATTCCAAGTGGCGAGAAAATTTCTTTCTCCAGAAAATCAGCATAAGTGGTTCCCGAAATGCGTTCGATTATCAAAGCAAGCATCACATATCCGGCATTACTGTATTGAAAATATTCACCAGGCTTCGATAAAATACCTGGATGATGGAGTGCAAACATTTTTAATACATCTTCATTGGTGGCAAATTTTGTTTTGTCCCACTCCTTTTTTAAAAGTACTTCATAATCTGGCAAGCCTGAAGTATGAGTTAGCAGATGCTCAATGGTGATATTGGCATAGGGCAATTCCGGCAGGTATTTGAGAACGTTATCCTGTAAAGAGAGCTTGTCGCGTCCTGCCAGAATCATAATGGCATAGCTGGTAAACTGCTTGCTGCATGAAGCCAGATCAAACAAGGTTGAATCATTGATTGAGCTTTTCTTTTCAAAGTCAGAATACCCAATGTGTTTCACATAATCCACCTGGCCCGCTGTCATGAGCATGATGCTTCCGTTGAAGCTAAACTTTTTGTTTCCGACATATTTTGATGTAAGAAGAGAATCTATCTTAGAGCTCAGTTCATCTTTATTCCAAACAGGAACATCTTGTGTTTTTCTGTAAACAAGCGGTGGATAATCAAAACCCATTCCCTGAATTTTGCCTTTCTCACTAAAAAGAAACTTCATATAGGCTCGTTCCCCTGGTCGTTTTGTAAAACGCAGTTGTGCGACATATTCATACTTCGAATCGTATACAATCGTGTCAATTTGGGCTTGTCCGTGCGTTTCGAAGTATGGAGCAAATTCATCCCGAAGACTCTTTTTACTTACCAGCAATTTTCCCAAACCAAACCATGGCTTTTTCATCTTCTTATAATCCTGGTCGTTATAACCATCCATCACAGCGCGTATTGCCGTCTTGCGAATTTCAATATCTTTTGATTGACTGAAGATCTGATGCGAGAAAGAGACAAACAAAACAAGAGCGGCAATTTTCATTCAATTACATATTAGGAAGCGCTAAACTAGAATAGTCCCAACGCCCGTAATTGTAAAAATCGCAAGTGAGTTTTTTGTTGGCGAAATAGCGTCGCGGAGTCATTCCAATCGACTCTTTGAAATCATGAATAAAATGCGCCTGATCAAAATAATTGAGCGCATAAGCAAGTGCAGTTAGCGATTCTTCGTCTGGATGCTTTGTGCTAATAGCCGATCGAACCCTGTGTATTTTCATCAATTCTTTGGGCGACAATCCCATTTTGTCTGCAAACAACTGCCGCAATCCTGCTCCTGAAATCCGAAGACGTTCTGCGAGTTCATTCACACTGCTAACCGACTCTTGTGTTATAATGCGATGGGCCTCGTGCACCCTTTCATTTACCCGATTCCCGGTTGCGACTTTCATCAGAAACAACTCGATGGTTTCCTGGATTTCGGTGTCTGTTCTGCAGCAATTCAATTTTTCAAATAACTCCTGACCAATATTCCTTTTGAATAATAAATCCAAAGGAGTTGCATCTACCCACTGTAAGTCCGACAATCGTTCTTTCAATAACAATTGAAGTTTATAGGGTTCAAACCCAAGATTAACCTCGTAATAATGGGCAGACATCGAATGAAATTGAGCTCTCCTTACCAGTCCATAAACCGACAACGCGGGTTGTTTAATCTTGCAATGCACCTGATGAATAATGGCATTTCCACGAAGGATAACGGAAATCCCTATTTCGCCATTGGGCACACAACCATACGTTTTGGGAATATCACCGTTTTTCAGAATGTAGATACTCTTCAGGTATTTTCTGGAATAAGGCTTCGTTGTATGATCCAGGAGCTTGTATTGCATTCTCTCAATTGATGTTGTCTAAAGTAAGCATTCCTTTTTTTGCTCCGCTCATTTTTCAACAAACCAGCCTTTTCACAAATTTGAGTGAGAATCAGAAAAACGGTATTACTCCTTTTTTTGATTGCTCCCTCCGCGATCTTTGCGTCAATCCTTTGCGAACTCCGCGGTAAAAAAGTCCGAAGCCATTTGTGTTCTTCTGAGTCTGGGGCACAAAAGCGAAAGAGGAAACGGGCCTGCCTGCCAACACCATGGCCCGTGCGTTAGCAGGCGGGCTGAAAGCCCTCACAAGGCGAAGGCACGCTGAAGCAGAGCTTTCCGTTGGTCGCTCGCTACAGCGCGAACGGGCTCAAAAGCAGAACTCCTTCGCCATTCGCTTTAGCGCAAATTAGCTGCGTTGAAACCCGCACCATGATGGTCGTTATCCACAAAGCCCATTCGTTACTTCGCCAATCATAGCTGTAAAGCCTATCAGCACATCAGCACATTAAGAAACCCCAATGATTCCGAATGGCCCATCTCCAATCGCACCGGCAATCGAAGTCACGCTTCCACAGTCTCATTTTCTGATTATCAAATTTTCTAATTATCAAATTATTTTCCTACTTTCGCCCCATCAAAGAATAAATCTATGTCACACGATCATCACGATAGTCACCACGGACACCAGGAAGCCGAACAAAACGAAATCGCCGGACCAGTACTTTTTGCTTTGGTTTGTGTTGTATTGGCGGTTATCATTATCTACTTCTGGTCTAAGTAATTCACTTCTTTTCGTAAGAAGTATGAAGCCAGGTAAAGTCTAATGGCTTGCCTTTGACTTCAATAATTGTGGCACTCTTTTATTTGATTATGATTTTAGATTCCAAAATATTGGATTAGCTCAGACATTCATTCTCCATCGAAGTCGCCAAGCTTTTCAGCACAACTTGTCCAGAGCGCAGCGTGGGATCAGCACATTAGCACATTATAAAAGCCAATTGATTCCGAAAAGCCCATCCACCATTCTACCGTCCATCGAAGCCACAATTCCCAGCCTCCATTATCAATTATCAATTTTCCATCAAAGTCGCCAAGCTTTTCAGCACAACTTGTCCAGAGCGCAGCGTGGGATTAGCACGTTAGACACATTAGCACATTATAAAAACCAATTGATTCCGAAAAGCCCATCCTCCATTCTCCATCTTCCATTATCCATCGAAGTCGACAAGCTTTTCAGCACATTAGCACATTAGACACATTAGCACATTATAAAAGCCAATTAATTCCGAAAAGCCCATCCTCCATTCTACCGTCCATCGAAGCCACAATTACCATTCTCCATTTTCGATTTCCACAGTGCGGCCTAGTGAGCAGATGAACCAGCTCCTTGCCCCATAAACTCTACCATCGCTCCTTCTTTCAGACTATAGGCCGAGTGGTATAGTTTTTCAAACTTTTTCATCCCCAAAACATAGTAGACAAGAAAACTTGCGAGGGGCATGTATTCTGCGCGAATGGCCGGAATAACCGGATGTTTCATCCTTTCTTCAAAAGTGCTTCCCATCAACCATGCATGGATTCCCGGAAAAGTTTCCAAGGGAATTTCGTTGGACAATTGATGTACAAAATTCTTCTGATTGGTGCCTTCCACATACAATTCAAAAAGGGTGTCAAAAGAACCGCTACTGCCAATCAATCGGGTCACTTCATATTGATCTAGCGCCTCTTTCAACGGCTTCAATTCTTCATCCAGCAAATCGTGTAAGGTGTTTACTTCATCGCTCGACATGCGTGCTGAAGGAGAAATGCGCTCATGCAAACGGCTTACCCCGAGCAAAAAACTTTTCTTCCAATAAACTCCGGTGCGGTCGGCAATGATAAATTCGGTACTGCCACCGCCAATGTCCATAATAAGGCTTGGCTTATCGCCGAGGTCGATGGTCCTGGAAACACCTTTGTAGATCAATTCCGCTTCTCTTTCGCCATCAATTACCTTGATATCAAAGTCGAAAAGTGTTTTCGCATTGGCCACAAAATCACTTCCGTTGCCGGCTTCACGAATGGCAGAAGTAGCAAAAACATGGACGTGATGGCATTCAAAATTGAGAATATTGTGTTTGTGGCAGAAGAGTGCATCCAGTCCACGCACAAAGCGTGAAGGCATAATCTCATGATTTGCAAATCCGCCAGCACCGAGTTTCACGGGCAATTTATTCTGAAAAACGACATTCCAGCCCGAATCAGAAGTGTCGGCTACGAGCAAATTAAATGTATTGGTTCCACAATCGATAATGGCATGTCGCATAATTCTGTCAGTTCAACTACAATATTAATACTCGTATTTCACGTTTTCATTCCAGATACTACGAGTCAGTTTTAAAAGTTTGATTCGAACACGCCCGATAGCCACCGGCGCACTGAAAACATCTCTTACTTCGTCGGGGGTGCGGCGCATATAGCGATAGCCCACTCCTGCGCCAATACTGCACCACCATGTGATATGATAATAACCCGTCGTCGAAATTTCGAATGGGCGAACTCTGTTACTTTCGTAACTAATCCATCTGTCGGAATTGCGAAAACGGTATGATCCCTTGATTGCGCCTGCACCCTGATGCACCGTAGCCGACCATTCCCATTTGGGATTAAAAAACAACACCCTTTCATAAAAAAGTGATGCATATGACATATTCAAGTTGGATTCCACAATGGCAGTGTCTACTTCTATGAGAGATGATGTGGTAACTCCGTTGCCCAGCCCATACAACCCAATGCCGAAACGATGCACCCTGCGGTATTCAGCACCAAAACGCAATCCGCCCAGGGTAACCTGTGTATTGCTTACCAATGTTTTGCGAAAATCCAGTACAAAATCGGCCTTCCACTTTTTAAAATTATTGTCGAGCGTTTTTTCTCCAGTAATAATCCATACAGTATCAGCGAAATTGGGGTTGACGTCAAAATGCAAAAGTCCCTCATAACCCGCTTTTTGTGCGCGGACCAGTCCTGTTCCCAATAGAAACAAAAATATTACAACAAGGTATCTCAAAGGCGGCGTAAAAGTAAGGTCAACTTCATTCTGCCGGATAGGACGGTTGAAAATGATATTAGTTTACAGCCTGTGAAAAAAATAGTGGTGAGAGATTTGACCAATTGGCGGGGAACCAAGTACAGATGCGCAGCGACCCCAAAACCCGTTGCGTAGCACCCACTTTCGCCTCACCGCTGCCTAATCAAGGTGACCAATTTGGATTCTCAATTTAGAAGTAAAATTGATTCCATTTAATAATGGAAGGCAGCTGCCTCTCCAAAAGGAGAGGCGGGGTCAACGTCTTAGCTGATAAGATTGTTCTGAACAAGATGATTCGTCAATTCCGTCTTCGATAATGAAATTATTCAGGTCGAGAGACCCTTTACACAGCGACCCCAGCAACCAATTGCGGAGCAATCTCTGCGTTCTCAAATTCTCCCAAACCCAAGCAATTTTGCGCAGCAAACCTCGGCGTCAACTCTGCGTCCTCCTTCACGAAATACATTTCGTTCTCTCTGCGGTTAATTCACCCGTTGCGCAGCAACCCCCGAAACCCTCTCACAACACGAATTTGATCTCCTTCAACCCACAATTCAGAATCTCCCCTTGCTCCGTGTACAAACGTAGTCTTCCCTCCTCATCTACCCCGGTAATCATGGCGTTTAGAGGTCGATCCTGATAGATGAAATGCGCTACCTGCCCCAATCGAAACAGGTTTTCGCGGTATTGCTTCGAAATCTCGCTATAGCCGCCGCTTTGCAGGCGCATCATGTATTTATCTGTCAGTTGGAGCAATTGCACCAGGCAATCATCCACATCCACGCGCGAACCCGTTAATAAACGCGCACTGGTTGCATGCAGCGATTCGAAATTCTCCTGGTTGAGGTTCAATCCGATACCCACCACGGCACTTTGCATTTTCTGATCATTCCACGCCGCTTCCACCAACATGCCCGCGATTTTTTTATTCTGCACCATGATGTCGTTGGGCCATTTGATGAAAGTATCGCGTTGTGTAAGGTCTTCTACCAACTCGCGAACCGCCAGTGCAGCAGCCTTCATCAGGTAAAAATGATTGGATGAATTGAGAAACTGCGGGTAATACACAATGCTGCACAACAAATTCTCTCCGGGATCACTTTCCCAGAAAGAACCACGCTGACCTCTGCCATTTGTCTGTTCCTGTGCCGTAATGACAGTGCCATCAGGCGGAGTTGACAGTTTAATAAGATTGGCAGCGTAGTTGTTGGTGGAGTCGATGGTCTCCAATCGTATGACCGCTCTGTCGCGAAACAACATGTTGCAAATAAAAGCGAAGTGTGTGTACAAAGCATCTAACGAAGTGTGATGAAATATTATTTCGGGCAACAAGAAACTTACATTTGCCCGATTGTGACACGTAATTTATGACAGCAAAAAAAGCGACAAAAGAATACTGCGAAGTATTGACAGAGGCCGTTGTAGGCGGCATGCAGGAAATAAAAGCACACGATATTGTGGTATTGGACATGAGGCATATTGAGAATGCAATGGCCGATTTTTTTGTGATTTGCCACGGCAATAGCAACACACAGGTCGAAGCCATTGCCCGCTCTGTTGAAAAAGTAGCAGCCGAGCAGGTCAACGAAAAACCATGGCATATTGAAGGTGCCGGAAATTCGAAGTGGATTTTGATGGATTACGTGGACGTTGTCGTGCATATATTTGACCTTGAAACACGGCCTTTTTATGCCCTCGAAGAATTGTGGGCAGACGCCGAAACAAAAAGAATTGCCTCCTGAAATCCACCCGATTTCAACTTTTTTGGCAAAACAAAATAAACAATTTGGCACATTGCCACCTTTTACTATCGTGAGAAAAACATATTATGGCAGAAGAACAGAATAACAGAAGAAACAAAAACCAGGGACAAGGCGGAAGCGAAGACGGCAAAAAATCCATGAATTTTTATTGGATCTACGCCCTCATCGCCATGGTGCTTATAGGCATGATGGTGTTCCGCAGTGGCAGCGACGGCAAGGAAATTCCGTACCGTTCGTTCAAAGAATACGCTGAGAAAGGGTATATCAAAAAAGTGATATACAACAAGAGCATTGGCAAAATTTTCCTCGACTCTACCGGTAAAGCAGATCTGAAAATCAAAGAAAACAGCTCCGGAATGGGCATGAGTTCTTCCAGCGATTTTTGGTTCAATCCTCCCATTATCGACAACATTGGCACTGAGATCGAAAACCTTGGTGCTCAGCACAATTTCGAAGTATTTCACGAACCCGTTAGCGAAGTTGGTCAGAATTTGATCTTCTGGATTGTTGGATTCGGAGTCATCATACTGGCATGGGTTATCCTGATGCGCCGTTTGGGCGGTCCGGGTGGAGCAGGCGGACAGATTTTCAACATCGGGAAGTCGCGCGCTCAGCTCTTTGAAAAAGGAAAAAATGCGGCGACTACATTCAATGATGTTGCAGGTCTCGAAGGCGCCAAGCAGGAAGTGCAGGAGATTGTGGACTTCCTTAAGAACCCAAAGAAATACACCGAACTCGGAGCTAAAATTCCGAAAGGAGCATTGTTGGTAGGTCCTCCGGGAACGGGAAAAACACTTTTGGCCAAAGCCGTTGCCGGTGAAGCCCAGGTGCCCTTCTTCTCGTTGAGCGGATCAGACTTCGTGGAGATGTTCGTAGGTGTTGGTGCCAGCCGTGTGCGTGATTTGTTCCGCCAGGCAAAGGAAAAAGCACCTGCCATTATCTTCATCGACGAGATCGACGCTATCGGACGTGCACGCAGCAAAAGCATCAATTTTGGCAGCAACGATGAGCGCGAGAATACCCTCAACCAGCTCCTCACCGAAATGGACGGATTTGCCACCAACAGTGGAATCATCATTTTGGCTGCAACAAACCGCGCCGATATTCTGGACAAAGCCCTCTTGCGCGCCGGACGTTTCGACCGTCAGATTTATGTCGATATGCCCGACCTCAATGAGCGTATCCAGATTTTCCATGTTCACCTGAAGAATGTTAAAACAGACTCGTCTGTTGATGTCGAATTCCTCAGTAAACAGACCCCCGGTTTCAGCGGTGCTGATATCGCGAATATTTGCAACGAAGCAGCCTTGATTGCCGCCCGCAAGGGACACGCAACTGTTGGTCGTCAAGACTTCCTCGACGCTGTAGACCGCATCATTGGTGGATTGGAGAAGAAAAACAAAATCATCACCGCCGAAGAAAAATCGACGATTGCATACCACGAGAGTGGACACGCTATTGTATCGTGGCTGTTGGAGCACGCATCACCGTTGGTAAAAGTTACCATCGTTCCCCGCGGACGTTCGCTTGGAGCAGCCTGGTACCTGCCAGAAGAGCGCCAGATCACCACGACAGAACAAATTCTGGATGAGATGACAGCCGCACTCGGTGGTCGCGCAGCAGAAGAAGTAGCATTTGGCAAAATATCTACTGGTGCATTGAGTGATCTCGAGAAAGTGACCAAACAGGCGTATGCCATGGTATCCATTTTCGGATTGAACAAAAAGATCGGTAACCGCAGTTATTATGATAGCTCAGGCGAATCACAATTCACCAAGCCTTACTCTGAAGACACTGCGAAAACAATAGACGAAGAAGTAAGCAAAATCATCGAGAAAGCCTATGAGCGCGCCAAAGATTTGTTGATGCGCCACAAAGAAAAGCTCGATGCCCTCGCCGCCAAACTCCTCGACAAAGAAGTCATCTTCAAAGACGACTTGCTTGAAGTCCTCGGTGCAAGACCTTGGGCAGAAAGAGAGACGTTGGATGTGAGGCCAATACCGGTGAGTCAGATACCGCCGACGGAGGCTTAAAGACATAAGACCATTGCTTCGCAATGAATATTAAAAAGCAGATCGAGAGGTCTGCTTTTTTTGATTTCAGTATAACCAAATAATTTGTCCTATTACCTTCGCTATAAACTAGACATTAGCCCATGCGACACAAAACCTTTATTTCATACCATTATGCCAATGATGAGAACTACAAAATTGCTTTCAAAAAAATATTTTCCGACATTCATGACGTTATTGTTCCTTGGGAAGTTGAAATTGGAGATATTGATCCAAACCAAAAGTCCGAGATCATTAGACAGAAAATCAGGGATCAATATTTAAGTGAATCAACTGTGACGGTAGTCCTGATTGGGAGCCAAACATGGCAACGTAAACATGTTGACTGGGAAATAGCATCAAGTATCAGGGACACCAAAGCAAACCCAAGGTCGGGATTGATAGGTATTTTCCTTCCTTCGTATGCTCTTTCATCAGAAAATAGGTACAATCCGCAAACAATTCCTCCGAGACTTATTGACAACGTAAATTGCGGGTTTGCAACACTTCATAAATGGAGTAATAACCCGTCAGAAGTTCAATATTGGATTCATGCCGCTTTTGAAAGGCGCCGCAAAATCAACCCCAATAATACATATCCATTATTTGTGCAGAACAGAAAAGGAAATCATTGGCAGTAGCTTCAATAACTTGTTGATAAAACGCTCATACAGACAAACAATAAAGCACCAATAATAGAACAACTTTACAAACAAAGAAATGGCATTCATAGGTACAAAAAAATTTGGTGAACTTCAAGACAAAATGAAGATTATCGATCCATTTAAGGACACTCGATTAAAATCGGGTGCCTATGAACTTTCTTTAGGTTCTGAGATATTTAGGACAGATTCAAAAGACAAGAAAACAGAAATCCTGAAGGATGGGGAACAAATCAGCATTAATCCTGGTCAATTTGCTCTTCTGTTAACCGAAGAGCTCGTGAATATTCCTTTGGACAAGATTGCATTTATTTCAATAAAGGCCAAAATTAAACTGAGAGGGCTTGTAAATGTTTCAGGATTCCATGTTGATCCTGGATTCAATGGAAAATTAGTCTTCTCAGTTTACAATGCGGGGGTAAGTCAAATCTCACTAAAAAAAGGTGAGCCATGCTTTCTCATTTGGCTAGCAGAATTAAGTGAGCAAGAAACAGAGTCATATAGGGGAGAGCATAAGGATCAGGATAGCATTCCATTGAGATATGTTGATGATCTAACAAAAGAGGATAGTGAACTGGCGTCACCAAATGTCTTGCTAAAAAAGATAAATGAGAATCAAACCATCCTTGAAACTAAGATAAGTGTCGTTGAAGAGCGTAAAAAACTCAATGAATATCTTATCAAAACCATCATCGGAATACTGATATTTCTGACAATTAGATATCTATGGGAAGCCGGTCAATATTACAAAGGATATAAAGATGGTTATGACAAAAAATCTACTGAGCTAACTTGTGACTCATCAAATAAATTAATCCAATATGAGTTGAACGCTTTGAAAATGCAGATAGAACAAATTCAGGAATTAAACAAAGAGGTACAACCAAAATCAGAACCAATAAAGTCAATCAAATGAAAATTGTAAGCCCTTTTTTTGATTCTACATTTGACGAAATGGAGCAATTGCCACGAAGATTTACTGTCAGTTTCAATTCCGTTAAAGTTGGTAATAATGAAAAAACCAGAGTTTCTATTAACGGAATGCAGATCGGTGATTTTATTGATGATAACTCCATCGAAAATGACTCATATAGATTTCATGATGTTTTTCATTACACGTTTGCATCTATGTTGGGATGGTCACCTTGCACAAGGGCAATGATGAAACGCAAAAGAAAAAGCAATCCGATGGTTGATGAAATTGAAGACGGGGCTCGCGCCACAATAACAGAAGAATCAATTTCACTTATTATATTCAACAAAGCGAAGCAAAGAGATTTTTTTAAAGAAAATAAAAAAATTAGCCCGTCATTACTCAACTTGATTAAGGAAATGACATCACCTTTCGAAGTTGCAGTTAAATCTAAAAAGGAATGGGAAAGTGCTATTTTGAAAGGATATTCATTGTTTCGCCAATTGGTAAAAAACAACGGGGGGAAAATTCATTTTGATATGCATACCCAATCTGCAACTTATGAAAGTTGAATATGGCCTTCAAAAATCCTTTATCCGTCTTTATAGTTTGGCACCCCAAATATGATGCCGGCCAAAAAATAGCCGACTATCTCTACACGATTCTGTGTCGAGACTCCTTAAAACCGTTGATTCGCTCAATTGGAATTCCCGTTTACTTCAGAAGCGCTATAACAAATGGACAAAGCCAACCAATTGCAATTGATTTTAAGGAATCAGAATATACCGCCGTCGTTACCCTGATTGATGACAACTTCATTCTGGACTTTGGATTCAAGAAATATTTAAATGAAATATTTGACGAATGTGCGAAAGAAAGCGCAATGCGAAGAATATATCCTATTGCCATTTCTAAAAATGCCCCTAAGATCTCAACAAAACTATCTGCAATCAACTTCATACCAATAGATAACTCTACCGATATAAAAGACCAAATAAAGAGTCCAATTCTTCATGAGTTATCCAGATTGCTCATGAATATGAAAAAGGAGTCAGATGAAAAGGAATCATCATCTCACCATTCGCCGCCTATCAAATTATTCATAAGTCATTCAAAACACGACGATTCAAAAATCGACGCTGAAAATTTTAAACAATTCATCTATTCAAAAACGCAACTCAAAGCTTTTTTTGATGCAAATGACATTTCGTACGGATCCAACTTCGGTGACGAAATAAAAAAAGCGGAAAAAGAATCAGCTCTTGTGGTATTCCAATCTGACAGCTATGCCGAACGCGAATGGTGCCGAATTGAGGTATTAGAAGGAAAAAAGGCTGGTTGCCCAATAGTAATAGTAAACGCAGTCCAAAAAAGAGAACAAAGAGCTTTTCCCTATCTCGGTAATTATCCGTCAATAAGATTCAAGGATGAAAACTTCATGCAGATAATAGATTTGACTTTAGAACAAGTGCTTCATAACTGTTACACAAGAATGTTTATAGATTCTCTAACAGATATTTATGGAGTTAAGGCCACAAAAATTTTAAGCACTTCACCTGAGCTTTTCAACTTAATTCAACTTCGAAAAAGTTGGCGAAAAGAAAATGAACAATTCAGTTTAGTAATTTACCCTGACCCACCCCTAGGTTCTGAGGAAATGGAATTGCTCAATGAGTTGGATGATGATTTTATTTTTATTACACCACTGACACTCCCATCCATTTCCCAAATGAAATGACTGACGATACCAACATATCTAATATATCTGATGATTCAGGGAAGGGTGACGCGATAATTACCGAAAAAGGCGAAGCCATTTCTAGAAAATTTTTCCTTAAACGCAGAAATATTGGCATTTCCATTTCTGTAAGTGACAATATCAGTGAATTAGGATATGGCATTCCCCACTTAAATGATGCAATGATTGAAATTGCAAGATATATCGTTTCACTAGGGGGTACTTTGACGTATGGTGGAGACATGAGAACTGGTGGTTTCACGGAACTCATTTTTGATCTTCTGGCCTACTATAAGGCTGACAAAGAATTTCAACCTAACGAAAGATTCTATAGCTATTTGGCTTACCCAATATCTGAAACGCTTTCCGACCAAAAAGAAGCGGAACTAATTCAGAATGTTTCGTTCAAAAAAATTACTGCACCTTCTGATTTTGAAATAGTTACAGCCGACGATCTATTTAAAAATACTACACCTGCAAATCTGTATGTATGGACACGTTGTCTCACCAAAATGAGAGAAGAAATGGAGTCTACCTGTGATGCGCGAATATTCATCGGAGGAGCTATGAAAAAGTTTAAAGGCAAATGTCCTGGTGTGCTAGAAGAACTGATGATCGCCATCAATCATCACCATCCCATATATTTGATAGGCGCCTTTGGCGGAATCACAAAAGAAGCAATTGAAGTCTTAAAAGGCAATCCCTCAGAGTATTTTTCAGATGAACTCCATTTCGAAAACATTGAATATAAAAATATGGTCAAACTCTATAACGAAAAGCATACTGACCAAATTATTGACTATAAGAAATACTTATCCCTACTACAGCGATTGGGAATGAAGGGAATAGCAAATTTAAATGGTCTTTCAGAGGATGACAATTTTCGATTGACAGTTACTCCGCACATAAGCGAGATAGTTTACTTGATTTTAAAAGGCCTTACAAATCGCTTCACAAAATAACCATGCATAGAGAATTACTCACAAAACCCAACAAACCTAAATCAGTATTGATATTGACTCGTAAATCAAAACCAAAGCCTAGCATAGTTTACGATACCTATTGGAAGTTTGCCACTGAAAGACAAAATATTTTCTTTAAACGGTTCAATGGAGAGCCTTTTCCTTGGACAAAAGACAAAATCCTCGCACAATATAAGTTTACTAATGTCTACCGCGCTTCGGATAGGGTAAGTCAATACCTTATTAAGAATGTGATCTATAAAGGCAGCCAAAAACCCGAAGAAGTATTTTTTCGATTGATACTTTTCAAAATATTCAATAAGATTTCAACTTGGGAAGTATTGGAGTCCGAATTAGGCAGAATCTCATTAAAGGATTATTCCTTCAAGCAATACGACAGGGTGCTTTCAGAAGTGATGCAAAATAAAATCCCAATTTATTCAGCAGCATACATAATGGCTTCAGGGAGATCAACTTTTGGATACAACAGGAAACATCAAAATCATTTGCGTTTAATTGAGACAATGATTAAGGAAAAAGTACCAGTTAAACTTCAGAATTGCAAATCAATGAGTGAAGCATACAATTTATTACATTCTTACGCAACAATCGGCGATTTTTTGGCATATCAGTATGTTACAGATATCAACTACAGCAATCTTACAAACTTTACTGAAATGGAGTTTGTTAAAGCAGGTCCAGGAGCTAAGGATGGTATCCAAAAGTGTTTTAAAGATTTCGGTGACTACTCATTCGAGGACATTATAAAATATATGGCTGATAATCAGCTTCAGGAATTTGAAAGACTAAATCTTGATTTTCAAAATTTATGGGGAAGAGATTTACAGTTGATTGACTGCCAAAATGTATTCTGCGAAGTTGACAAATACTCTCGCGTAGCACATCCTGAAGTCAGCGGATTTTCTCAAAGGATAAGGATTAAACAGAAATTTTCAGATTGCCGAAAAGAAGCAATTGATTTCCATTTTCCTTCCGAGTGGGGAATAAATAATCAATTTTAACCCGTGGGCAAATCAAACAATATTTTCATAAGTCACTACGGTGAAGATGACAATCATGTTCAATCGTTAAAGCAACGCCTGAAAGATAAAGGTTATGATGTCAGAAATTTTTCTATTGATAGCACAAATCACAAGAACGGACGCAAACCATCAGATGCAGTAGTTCAACGCCTTCTTCAAATGAGGATTAAATGGTCAAGCACCTTTATTTGTTTAATTGGTCCAGAAACTCATACTAGGAAATGGGTAAACTATGAAATCCGATTAGCTCATCTACAAGGCAAGAGAATCGTTGGTATATATACTCACGGCAGTAATAACTCTGTAGAATTGCCTGAGGCATATAAAAAGTATGGCAGCCCCCCCATTGGTTGGAACTCTTTAGACAAACTGGGTGATATTATCACAGGGAAAAATTTTCCTGCGGAAAATCCAGATGGCAGCGTTTCGTCACCGCTGTTTCATAGAACCAAAATAAAGTGCTGAAATGAAAATGTACTCATACTTAGTCGAGCATGATTTAGGCTTGGCTCCAAATCCTTTTGGAGGCTATTGTACGTTAGCAGTGTGCAAGTCTGAAATTAGAAAGAGTAGAAAGTTGTCAATTGGTGATTGGATTGTTGGGACAGGCTCTGTTGCTCTTGAGGAGGCTTCCAAAAAAAGATTCAAGGATAAACTGATTTATGCGATGAAGGTAACAGAGAGAATTACTCTTGAAGATTATTGGAGCGATTCAAGATTTCAATATAAGAAGCCTATAATGAATGGCACTTTAGTAACAATGTATGGAGACAATTTCTATCATAAGGATTCTAATGAAAATTGGATCCAAGAGGATTCAGCACATTGTATGACAAACGGCTCTTGTAATCCAGATCATTTAAGAAAAGATACTAGTGGTAAGAATGTCTTAATTTCAGACCATTTCTATTATTTCGGAAATTCGGCACCATTGATACCTAAAGAATTCCAAGAAATCTGTTATACAACTCAAGGCCAAAAGATTGTAACTCCGGAAGAACTTATGGTGTCCTTTATCGCTTGGTTCACAAATAACTTTCATCAAGGAATTCATGGCGACCCTGTTAATTGGTGCGAATACGATCCTAGACAAATCAATCTAATATTCTGAGTGACGGAAACAGCATATATTCCAAAATCCTACTTGACATTATAGTTCAGTATTTTGAAACCCAACTTATGTTTTCAGTTGCAATTAAAATCGCTGACATAAGTCTACACAACTCTTTCCTCATTAAAATTTGTAATTTTCTCAATTGCCTCATTAATTTGCTCATTGCGATTGCCAATATTGAGACATGGGACATAGATTTCGTTCCTACCTAAGCTTGAGAGATATTTTTCAAATGCCGCTTTCATAAGTCTCAGCCTTTTTGCCTTATTTTTTGTTCCTTTGTCAAAACCACTTGAAACCATTTCCTCACTTAGGTTGGATTCTTCCTTTAGAATCAACTCATCACATTCTTTTCCATAAGCTAGCAAGAATCGATCAATATCATTAATAATTTGATTGTAAAGTTCCTTGTCCAAACAAAAAGGAACAAGCTTTATATTTCTTTTCAATAAACACCATAGCTCATACCCACACCAACTCGATCTAATAGCATTATTCGAAATAAAGATGATGGCATATTCCACATCAAAAGGTATTATATCATTTAAAGAATCCCCCATCAGTTTTCTCTCAAAATCAATATAAACTTCAGTGAATTCCTCTTTAAGTCTACTTACCCAAAACGAAGTGCCTATTAAATCCTCATCTAAGCTTGAATACGAAATGAAAATCTTTCTTTCTACTTTAAGTTTCGGCGATTGTTGGGGAAAGGTTCTCTTTACTATTGGTTGAGTTTCTAATTTCAAAATTGCATCTTTGGTCTGATGATCTAAATATACAGCAGAAGACATATTATGAGTCAGCTCATTCCTAAAGTAATTATATCGAACCCGAGTATCTTCGTTTAAGCCGACACTCGGAAAATTCCACGGCTTCTTAAGACCTTGGATACCAGATAAGAGAAGAACTTTCACTTTTGGTTTTTTATTGTACTTTGATTCGTTGGCCCTTCCCAATTCTACTCCATCATAGGAAATTTTCTCATAATAAATTAAATCCTCTTCTTTTAGTGCTTTATGAGATCCCTCGAAACAGCCATAAGCGCGATCGTAATCAACATAATCACTATTTTCAATATATGCATAACCCACCAATCCCTTATGATGATTATACCCATCATTAAATTGATGACAATAAATTGCCAAAATCAATTTTTCTTCCCTTTCCGCGCTTATCTGAATGTGAGATCCTATTCCACTCACCAAGAAATAAGAAATAAATTCATGCTGACTTAGTAATGTTATTTCAGATTGGTCGAGCACTGTAACTATTCCTGCAATATCTTTCTGTCCAAAAGGGATAGCAAATGATGAGTCCTTTCCCCCTGCAAATTCAAGTAACTTTTCAAAAGAGACAAACTTAATTCCAACTTCAGAACAATAGCTTTCCAATTGCGCACTCGATTTTTCCGCAATCAAATATCGTAAATTATTATTTTTATCTTTCTGATATAAACGTCCAATGACTTCCAAATCACTATAATCAAAATCCGATTCGATCAGAACAACTTCCCCATGAATGTCAAAAAAATTACTATTTATCCGTTTATCATTGGTCGAACTGTAAGGTGGTCGAAAAAAAGAAGCATAATCAAACTGTTGTCCTTCATCATTGGAACGATGCTCTATTTCCTTAATTGTGCATGGTATTAAAGATCGAATAAACCATCGAATGACCTTCAAGTAATCGAAAGGATCAGAACGATATATGGCACCAAGCTTTTTCGACAAAATACAGACAAATTTCCCAATATCATATTTCTCCTTAATATAACTAATTTTAAATCCGTAGTCCATTAAAATATGAATTTCATCTCGCATATCGTCTTGAAGAAGCTCCATTTCAATGCCCGGAAATTCACGCTGCTCGCAAAATCGTATAGCTTTCTCAATCAAAGATTTTTTGAGTTCACGAATACTATAAGAAATATCTTCCAGACCAACTTCAAGATTTAATGTTTGCCTGAACCATTCCTTCTTGTAAATAAGCAAACTTTTCATTTCTACGATATCACCTACAATAGGTCTTTTAACAAAAATACAACCAATTAGCAACGAAGACTCATATTCCTCCGTCTGAAGAAATGCCCCAAATGCGACACGCGTGCCACCCGGACGATTTAACTCTTTTAACACATTTTCCAACCAAACAGAATGATTCGGAAAGGGAGTTTTGTTCACCTCGTCTGATAAAGTGAATTTTTCCAATTCAATTAGCTCCGAAATTCGGATACGTCTAACTAAAACTGGACCTATTTGGCTATTCATTCACTCGTAAGACTGAGGAATTTCTATCTCTTTGAATCCATGCATTTCGATTCCCAGATGCAAAATCAATCTGAGGATATTTCGATGTTACAAGTCTACAGAATCTGTTAATAGACTTATTTCCATATCTATAGCAGACTAGTTCAAATTGCATCTCGCATCCATCACTACTCAAGGTTGCCCTGTTAATTACGGACTCAAGCTTTACTCTAGCAATTTCAAATATTTCACTTTTTAATGTACTACAATCAGGACTATCAGGTCTTTTAGTAGCGTCATAAATGCGTACATGATACTTTTCTAAATTATTTTTCATTTAAATTATAGATTGATTGTGTGACCTTTAAAGAACAATAATTTACAACAATAGCAATAATATTCAAAAAATGCAAGAATACCCCCAAGATTTTGAAAAAAAAATGCAATTCAACCAAAAGATTCATCTGTTTTTAAAAGTGTCGATAGTTTTCCTAGTATAGTTCATTTGAACTGCGCAATCATTTAAGCGCCGCGCAGACCAGCTGGCTAGGGGGTATTTCGTCAACTTGAATTGAGTAACTTTAATAACGGTGATATTCTTGAACCTACGTGTGAGAATTAGAGTTAACAAATATTTGGCTCTATTCGATACATAATCTACGCACATTACAAAACCTCATCACCAACCCCAACAAATCTCCACCACACCACCCGGAACACTTTTCCACCACCCCCTCGGAACAGTTCCATCCCCTACCTATATTTGTGTTCCATTTCGATCAATCAATAAGGAAACCAAATGGATATCAAAGCAATACGAACAAACCTTGGGCTAAGTCAACTGGCCATGGCAGAACTTATCGGAGTTTCGCGCGAGCACCTGGCTAAGGCTGAGGCCAAAATTCGAAGCCTCAACCACCTCGCCCTCACCCGCCTTCGCGAAATCGACCTGGCACAGGCCAGCGACAATGGATCACTCTCGGAAGAAGTTGAGATTGCCCTCCAACAAGAAACTGAAAAAATAAAACGGCGGTATGATTTGTTGATCGAAAACAAACAAGCCGAACTCCAAAATGTGATCGAAGAACTCGAAAAAATGCGTTCGAATCATATCGCCGCAAAAAAAAGTTTAAAAATTTTTTCGGAGGAAATTAACATTTTCAGAGGGGTACCTTCACGCAAAAAGAAACTGATGAAGATCTATGAAAACACCCTGCATACATTTTTGTCTTCAGCTCCGTGTTACCAGCAAATACTGGAAGTTCGGATTGAGTCTTTGCAGAAATTCATCGAGAAATATTTGCTGATCACCGGGGGCTGAGACGCTGTGCCATAGCCGAATGTTACAGCATTAACAAAATAATTTTGGCACGCATCGACTGTTAATTTTTTGGCACGTCGATTGAAAACACCCTGGCAACGTCGGCGCATCAAACCAATTAAAACCGGCGGAGCCCATGACATACCAAGTCAGCTCATTATCACTTCCCGTTGTCCAACGGATGAAACGCGAAAAAAGCGTAGAAATGGACAACCTTGTAGAACGTAGAAACAGGCTGTTGATCGGCCAGTATTCTACAACACGAGAAGAACTCGAAGCGGAATTGGCCGAAACCATTTCCAGCATCGAGGAGCTTACAACTCAAATCGCATCGATGCCCGATGGCCCTGTAAAAGCCAGAGGAGAGGTAGAGCAATCAAGGCTTAACACGCGTAAGCTGCAATTGCAAATCCGAATCGGCAACAACGATGGTGATGCAGTACCAGAGCGCGAGTTCGAACTGGAGATCGTTCAGTACAAAATCGACCGACTCACACTCTACATCACAGACCTCGATGCACGAGAGACCGAGTTGACCTCGTAATGATTCTACTCAGTTTACCAACCCCGTCAGCAATGGCGGGGTTTGGTGTGTGAATCAGGAATGTAATTTGTAATAGCGCCATTGCAAGAATGAAGAGGCGCGTCTTTTAGGGAGCAAAAAAAGAAGGAAAAGAAGCAGGCGGCTGCGCCGCCACTTCTTTTCCTTCTTTTTTTGCTCCACCCCTATTAGTATGTTGAACATTGTCATTCCGCAGCGAAGCAAGGAATCTCATTTCACTCAACTATTAGCACATCACCAGCATTACCCCTATGACGCGGGCTTCAGCGAAGCTAGTCCACACTGGAGCGAAGGAAGAAATGAATTCTGCTCCAGGGCCCGCTCACGCCTTGTGAGGGCTTTCAGCCCGTATCTCTTTCCACCGCCTATCCTGTGAAAGTTCAATCGCATTGCAGAACAAGTCGCAAGGGCATTGCACAACGAATAGAAAAATCAATTGCTCCATAAGCCAAGTCAAAAGTATCGTGCTCAGCAAAAAAAGATCCCTTGCTGCGCTGCGGGATGACAAGGACACACTAATAGTAAAGGGGGCAAAAAAAGGAGGGAAAGAAGTGGGGGGGGGGGGGG
>JBJXFC010000237.1:0-6771 GCA_046153915.1 Flavobacteriales bacterium | reverse complement strand
CGCTATCGAACCAGGAATTTGAACCCGGATCATTTGGGTTATTTTACAAATGAATCACTTCTCCATATGCCGCAGCGGCCGCCTCCATAATGGCTTCGCTCATGGTTGGATGCGGATGAACGGTCTTGATGAGCTCCATGCCTGTAGTCTCTAGTTTGCGAAGTGCAACACATTCTGCAATCATCTCAGTCACATTGGCTCCAATCAAATGCGCCCCCAATAACTCACCGTATTTTGCATCGAATATGAGTTTTACAAATCCTTCTTTATGACCTGATGCACTGGCTTTTCCGGATGCGCTAAAAGGGAATTTACCCACCTTGATTTCAAGTCCTTTGTCCTTTGCAGCTTTTTCGGTCATCCCAACCGAAGCAATTTCAGGAGAACAATAGGTACAACCTGGAATATTGCCATAGTCCAAAGGCTGTGGATGGTGGCCTGCAATTTGTTCAACGCAGATTATACCTTCGGCACTCGCCACGTGAGCGAGGGCCTGGCCGGGTGTGCAATCGCCAATGGCATAGTATCCGGGAATATTGGTTTTATAGAATTTGTCAACTATGATTTTTCCTTTGTCTGTGATGATGCCCACATCTTCCAAACCGATGCCTTCAATATTGGCAATAACTCCAACCGCGGATAGAACAATATCACACTCCAACACCTTTTCACCAGCAGCTTCTTTTACCGTCACTTTGCAACCAGTTCCAGCCGTATCAACTTTGGTTACTTCGGCTTGCGTCATTATTTCGATTCCTGCCGATTTAAATGACTTTGCTAAAGCTTTCGATACTTCTTCATCCTCAACAGGAACAATGTTGGGCATAAATTCTACGATAGTCACTTTGCATCCCATCGCGTTATAGAAATAAGCAAATTCAACACCAATGGCACCACTGCCAACGATGACCATACTCTTCGGCATAGATGGCATTACCATGGCTTCGCGGTATCCGATTATTTTTTTGCCATCCTGTTTCAATGCGGGCAATTCGCGCGAACGGCCACCTGTTGCAATTAGGATATGATTAGCGCTGTACTCAGTGATTTTACCATCTGCACCAGCTACGTCTATCTTTTTTCCGGCCTTTAATTTGCCGGTTCCCATGATGACTTCGATCTTGTTTTTCTTCATCAAAAATTGAACGCCTTTGCTCATTCCTTCTGCAACACCACGGCTTCTTTTTACAACGGCACCAAAGTCTGCCTTCGGAGCGGCCACTTCAATTCCATAGTCTTTTGCATGATTAATGTATTCAAAAACGGACGCACTTTTGAGCAATGCCTTAGTAGGAATACATCCCCAGTTAAGGCAAATACCACCAAGCGACTCCCGCTCTATAATGGCTGTTTTTAGTCCAAGTTGGGATGCGCGAATAGCTGCTACATATCCTCCGGGGCCGCTGCCCAATACGATTACATCAAAGTTCATATCTGTGTTGAATTGAGGCGCGAATGTAATACGGTTTAGTCTTCACTAAGGTATATCCGAGCCGTTTGATAGCAATAAAAAATGCCGGACAATTGCCCGGCATTTTATGACTTTATGTTGATGTTAACGTGCTATTCCCACAGCGCGTTTCTCGCGGATTACCGTAACGCGAACCTGCCCCGGATACGTCATCTCGGTTTCGATTCTGCTCGCCAATGACACAGCTAAAGCGTCTGCCTGCTCGTCAGAAACGCGATCGGCTTCTACCATTACACGCAATTCACGGCCTGCCTGGATAGCATAAGCTTTTGATACACCGTTGTTTTCCAAAGCAATATTTTCCAAATCGCGCAGACGCTGTATGTACGCCTCAACTACTTCGCGGCGTGCTCCCGGACGTGCGCCACTGATGGCATCACAAACCTGGATGATTGGCGAAAGCAATGTTGTCATTTCAATCTCATCGTGGTGAGCTCCAATGGCGTTGCAGATATCTGGTTTTTCGCCGTATTTCTCAGCGAGTTTCATACCCAGGATTGCGTGTGGCAATTCGCTCTCGTCATCTGGAACTTTTCCGATATCATGCAGAAGACCTGCGCGCTTGGCGGCCTTCGGATTTAAGCCAAGTTCACTGGCCATCGTTGCACAAAGATTGGCAACTTCACGAGAGTGTTGAAGCAAATTCTGACCATATGAAGAGCGGTATTTCATGCGGCCAACAATGCGAACGAGCTCGCTGTGCATGCCGTGGATACCAAGTTCGATGGTGGTGCGTTTGCCGATTTCGACGATTTCTTCGTTGATGCTCTTGGTCACTTTTGCAACCACTTCTTCAATGCGTTGCGGGTGAATGCGGCCGTCTGTAACAAGCTGGTGAAGTGACAAGCGGGCTATCTCCCTACGCACAGGATCAAAACAAGAAAGCACAATGGCTTCCGGGGTATCATCCACAATGATTTCTACTCCTGTGGCGGCTTCAAGCGCGCGAATGTTGCGGCCCTCACGACCAATGATGCGGCCTTTTACTTCGTCATTTTCGATGTTAAATACAGACACACTGTTCTCCACTGCGTGTTCAACCGCAGTGCGCTGAATGCTTTGAATGACAATTTTCTTCGCTTCCTGATTGGCTTTCAATTTCGCCTCGTCAACAATGGCCTGGATTTGTCCGGCCGCCTGATTCCGAGCTGTTTCTTTCAATTGCTCCATCAACTGAGTCTTGGCCTGGTCTGCACTCATTCCTGCCAAATCCTGAAGAAGCTGAACAGCCTTCTGAGTGCTCTTATCGAGTTCAGCCTGCTTGCGCTGATTGGTATCGAGTTGTTTGTTAAGATTCTCCTTGTGTTGATCGAGGTCTTTTTCTTTGCGTTTGCTTTGCTCTATTTGCTGAGAAAGTTCGCGTTCGCGGCTTTTTAATTTGTCTTCGGTTTGTTGAATGCGCTTGTTTTTTTCACGCGTTTCATTCTCGTGCTGATTCTTCATTTCAAGGAATTTTTCCTTGGCCTGAAGAATTTTTTTCTCCTTTAAAGTTTCGCCTTCTTTTGCTGCTTCTTCGAGGATGCTTTCCTTTTTACCTTTAAGCACATTGTTAAAGATAAACCAGGTTATCAAACCCCCTACGGCCACTCCGGCCAGTGCAGCAATGATGACATAAAGCATTTCGTTCATTGCGGTATTGTTTATGAGTTAAAAAAAGTAAAGGCTTTTCGTGAGGCGGAATGGTAATCACGCAATTCACAAAAAACGGGTTCCAAACCCCGGTTTTGCTTTCACGACCGGGCTGGCAAAGAATGTAAAAGGGGAAACAGATGGATTAAGAAAGGTAACCGTTCAGGCGTTCTTCGAGGGCAAGCAGTTCGTTAGACATATCCGCTGGGACTTCCACACGTTCCACTATTTTTTCTACCACTTTCTGAATGACAGGTTCCGGCTTGGGTTGTTGTTTGCTGGCCATTTGAAGCGCAGCCATTGCAAGAAGATCCTGTTTGTCTTTTACGGCGTAATTTTTCTGGAATATTTCAATGCTCTCTTCAATGGCTTTTTCAGCCTGTCTGATACGTACCTCTTCCGTAGTGCTCACAGTGAGCGGATAGGTGCGACCTGCAATCTGAACTTTGATGGATGTTTCACTCATCTTTTATGCCTTATTTGTTGAGCAATGCAATACAATCATCTATTTCGTTCACCAGTTCGTTGATTCTTTGCCTGGTAACTGCGCGGAAATCTTCCGGCGCTTCTACCTGCAACGAACGGGTGGTTTCAAGTTCGCGGTTTTTCTCCGTCAAGTCGTCTATCTGAGTTTGAAGCTCTTTGGTGATTCTGTACAAAGAAGCATTCTCCTCACGCAAACGTGCAGCCTGGGCTTCCAATTCTCGCTTGGCCTCGCCTAAAAGAGCAATCTTGCTTTCTATGCGTGCCAGAATTTCGCTGTGTGGCATGGCGGTACTATCGGGTTTAAAAAGACGTTTGAACTTTGGTCAAATGTATGGGTAATCTCGCTTTTCAGACAAGGGCCTTTTTTCGGTATCACCCTGTTGATATTTAACTGATTTGCAGGAATTCATTTCGGGCACGGAGATTGACCTTCGCAAGCTATGATTGCATTATTTCCGAAGTTGAACTTTGTAAAACCAGGCCTTTTTGGGTTGAAATCACGTGTTTTTTCACTAAAAACATCTAAAAACACCAATTTAAATCCCGAAAACCATGTTTTTAATCAAATGAAAAAAAACCGGATTGCGACCAGTTTGTCCCGGACCTCAATTCCGGGATTTTTCCTTGTTGCCATTTTAGCGATGCTGGGTTCACCATTTTTTGCCCAGAAAGAATACGATCAAACCTTTTTCCGCAATCCACTCGACATTCCCATCAATCTCAGCGGAAGTTTCGGCGAATTGCGCACCAACCACTTCCATGCCGGACTGGATATCAAAACCAATCAGCAGGAAGGACTTAAAGTCTATGCCTCGGCTGATGGGTATGTGAGTCGCATCAAAGTGTCACCGGTGGGTTATGGGTATGCACTTTACATCACACACCCAAATGGATACACAACAGTATATGGTCACTTGAAGAAGTACGCACCAAAAATTGATGCATGGGTGAAAGATCAACAGTATAAACTGAAATCATTTAGTATCGATCTGTATCCTGACAGTTCTGTTCTGCCTGTATATAAAGGCGAAGAGGTTGCCTTATCCGGAAATACAGGTGGTAGTGGTGGACCCCATCTCCATTTTGAAATTCGGGAGACGGTAACTGAGAAAACTGTGAATCCCATGTTATTTGGCATCAAGGCCAAAGACAAAATTGCGCCCTCAGTTGCTGGAATCTGGATTGTTCCCATGAGCGATTCGGCCTGGGTAAATGGTGGTAGAATTCCGGTCAATATGGTGACCAAAGTGGGTTCCGGAAATTGTGCACTGAAAGCTACAAAAGCTCCAACGGTTTATGGAGATATTGCGTTTGCTGTTCATACCACGGATGCATTGGATGGCAACGGAAATCGCTGTGGTATTTACCGAATCGAATTTTTTGTGGACAGTGTGCAGGTGTACGGACAGCGCATGGACAAACTCGACTTCACCACCAATAGAGCCATGAATGCGCATACTATTTATGAGCGATTCAAACAACATAAGAGTTCCATTCATGGCAGTTACCGTTTGCCTGGCAATCCGCTCGATATTTACGAGAACCTGGTCAATGATGGCATCATCAGTTTTCGGGATGGCAAATTGCACAAATGCGAATACCGTGTCATCGACTTCGAAGGAAATAAAAGCACGTTGAAATTTAATGTGCAGGCACAAAAAGCCGGAGGAAAAGTGACGCCTGAAGTTGCACCGCTGGCCGTTTGGAATTGGGAGAAAGACAATTATTATGAAAACGACGAAGTGAAGATTGCGATGAAAGCCTACACGTTGTACGAAGATCTCGATCTAAACATTTCTAAATCGAAGACCATCGCAGGAGCCATTGGATCTACTTATCTCATTGCATCGAACTATGAACCTGTGCACAATTCCTATTCACTCAAGTTAAAAGCGACTGGAGTAAAACCAGAATTATCGAAGAAAGCAATCATCGTGCGTTATGATCCAGACAAAGGCAAAATCAGCAGTGAACTTACATCTTACGAAGACGGATGGCTGTCTGCCAATCCGATGTATCTCGGCTATCTTGGTATAATGATCGACACCATCAAACCAAGCATAGCATCAACAGATTTTGCGGCCAATATGAAAGGACGAACCCAATTCAGTATGCGCATTGGCGATGGACTTTCGGGCATCGATCAGATTATTCCTACCATCGATGGACAATGGGCCATGATGGAATACGATGCCAAAAACAGCAGGCTTACCTATTACTTCGATGAAAAAAGAATTGCACATGGCAAACATGAATTCCAATTGGAAGTGATCGATGCAGTTGGGAATTCGAAGGTGTATAAGGGGAGTTTTGAGTGGTGAAGATGATGGGATAATTAGATAATGGGATGATGGGGTGATGCGGTGGTGTCTTTAACTGCGAGAATTGTTCTCTCCATAGTATCTTTATCGCACAAAGGTTAATATTCAATGAGAACAAAATGTTCACAAAGTCTGGCTTTCGTTGGACTTGGGTTATCCATTTCAGTTTTAACCGTAATGATTGTGATATTGATCATTTCTTTCTCATGCTGTGATTTTGAAATGAAGGCAATACTGTTGCTTGGAATCGAATTTATCGAACGAAGTTTTTTTCCATTGTTGCTCAGCTATTTGATTCCGATTTTCGTTGTTTTCTCAAGTCACCTTTATCAGAGTTTATTAATTGTTGTGATTTCGTGGTTGGTTTACCTGTTGATCTGTTTAGCCTTGGATAACGATAACATAGATGAGATTCATTGGATATACTTTATTTCTGATTTGCCTGTAAGAATTATTTCTTTTCTAATTTTTTGCAGAATACAAAAGGCCAATGGTTAAATGGGCTTATCCTCCTTCACTTTGTTTAAGTTGCGCGAAAAAGCAATGATATTCAGAACAATGAACTTATTTCTCCGTTTGAACTATCTCAGGTTTGTTTGATTTAGCCCAATTTATGCCATGCGTTTTGTATCGGAGTTTAAAGGCATTGAATAAAATTGGTTTTCAGCATCAATTTGTGTCAAATCACAAATTGAAAGGGAAGAAGAAAATCCTTACCAAGCTCACAAGTGAGTGGTGAATAAGCAGCAGAAAAACTAAGGCTGGAAGAGTTACAGATTCCTTGCTTCGCTGCGGAATGACAAGTGTCACGCGGGTGAAGGGGTGGACGGAAAAAAGAAAAAGAGAAGTGGGGGGGGGGGGGGG
>JBJXFC010000235.1:0-19436 GCA_046153915.1 Flavobacteriales bacterium | reverse complement strand
CCCCCCCCCCCCCCCCCCACTTCTCTTTTTCTTTTTTCCGCCCCTACACAAAAACGGCAGTGTCATTCCGCTGCGAAGCAAGGAATCTCACTTTGTTTTCCGGAGGCCATTATTTCTGACTTTCAATCTGTCATTATAATGCTCATGACTCTTGTCATTCCACAGCGACGCAAGTAATCTCCTCAAATGAGAAGAATGAATTCAATTTTATTTAATTGAGTTTGATCAGGTGAAACAGCATTGAAGCACAGGTTGAATGGATAAATGGCTAATGATTTGATTAGAACATTGCCGAACTACCTAAATGATATTGGTTTAAACTTATTCAAAAACCTTCCCATCCATCTTCAACCAATCCAGAGTCGATTGACAAAAAATATCATCTACCACACTTTTTTCCAATCCCATTTCTTCGATGAATTTGCCAACTTCGAGGTCGCCCAGTGGAAATGGATAGTCGGTACCTAGCGTAATTTTTTTCGGACCTACCATGTCGAGTACATATTTGAATAGCTGATCGTCGTGAGTGGCGCTATCGATCCAGAATTTACCTATGTATTCGCGCGGATTGATTGGATTGTCGATGGCAACAAGATCGGGGCGGCAATTAAATCCATGTTCAATACGGCCGATTGTGGGTAAAAAGGATCCACCTGCATGTGCAAAGTTGAAACGAATATTCGGATGGCGCTCCATAATGCCGCCAAAGATCAACGAACAAATGGCACGGGCTGTTTCTGCGGGCATGCCTACCAGCCAGGGAAGCCAGTATTTTCTCATATCATCCTGGCCCATCATGTCCCACGGATGAACCAACACTGCCATATCCAAATCTTCGATGGCGGCCCACAATGGATTAAATATCGGTTCGCTCAGATTTTTCTGGTTTACGTTGCTACCAATCTGAATGCCCTTCATTCCGATTTTTTTGCAACGCTCCAATTCTTCTATTGCCATATCGGTATCCTGCATGGGCAATGTGCCCAGGCCGATATAATGTTTTGGATGATTCACCACAAGTTCTGCAATGTGATCGTTGAGATATCGGGCTACAATGAGTCCGTCTTGAGGCTGCGCCCAATAGGCAAATAGCACCGGTATTGTGCATACTACCTGCACTTGGGTGTGGTAGCGCTCATAGTCTTCAATGCGCAAGATTTCGTCCCAGCAATTGGATTCAATCTCCCTGAAAAATTTATCGCCCTGCATCATGCGTGCAAATCCAGGCCGGTGATGGTCGAGGTGAATAAAACTTCCATATCCGAATTTGACCGACCAGTCTGGAAGGATTTTCGGAATAATATGGGTATGCATATCGATCTTCAGAGCCATGGGCGAATATAGGCAGTGCCTGCGCTAAGTTCAAAAGTGCCTTTTCAGCGAATGTTTCAGCGAGGTAATTTTTTGACGTCTTTCAGGTCGAGCATATTCACAGGATTGGTTTTTAATCCAACAATGCGTTTGCTCACGAAGTGCGAAACCTGGTCATACAAGAGCGGGATCACAGGTGCTTCACTCATAAGTATGCTGTCCATTTGGGAATATATTTCCATACGCTTCTCATCATTGGTTTCAGAACGAGCCTGAACATAGAGCGCATCGTATTCTGCATTTTTGAAATGGGTGTAGTTGGGGCCAACCGGACAAAAATTGGGTGAATAAAATACGGCCAGAAAGTTTTCGGCATCGGCATAATCGGCCAGCCAGGATTTGCGAAATACCGCCAACTGTCCCTTGGCCGATTGCTCGCGAAGTGCAGGTCCCTGCAGAATATTGACGCGCACTTTGACTCCGATTTCACTCAACTGATGTTGCACAAATTCGATAAGGTCGGCATAGTCGCTGGTGGTGCTAATTTCGATTTCAGGTAATCCTTTTCCATTCGGAAATCCTGCTTCCTGCAGCAATGCTTTGGCTTTTTCCGGACTGTATGTGTAATAGGTTTTTCCTCCGCTTTGGCCAAGCAGTGCGGGCGGCACAAAACCATGGTCAGCAGGAAATACGGAGTTGTTTCGGAGATACCGCACCATCTCTTTTTTATCGATGGCATACGAAAGTGCCTGGCGTATTTTTTTATTGAGCAAAGGTGAGTCTCTGGTGATTTCCATGGCTGGATCTACAAATATTCCCAGGTAATCTGTTTTGATGAAAGGGGTTTTCTGAAATGCAATTCTTCCGGAATAAGCCTCCACCAGATTGCCGTGTGAATCGAGAATCTCATCTTTGTATGAATCGTGGATACCGCTGATGAAATCGTATTTGCCCTGGAGCAAACCCTGAAATTCTACAGACATATCTTTTACAAAATCAATTTTGACAGCATCGAGATATGGGAGTGAGTTACCCAGAGTGTCTTTTTTCCAGTATGCAGGATGTTTGTGAAATACCAGAGCCATGTTTTCATACCAGAATGCAAACCGGAATGGGCCTGTGCCAATAGGGTGCGATCGAAAGTCTGCGCCAAAATGCTCCACGACTTCACGAGGCACCACATTGCAGTATTGCATGGTGAGCATTCCGAGAAATGGTTGAAAGGGTTCTTTGAGGTAAATGCAGAATGTAGAATCGTCCGGAGCTTCGAATCCTCTGTTGTGCGAAGTATCCACTGTTGCAAAAATCCATTGGGCTGGAGTAGCGAGTTTTTTATCCAGCAGTCGGGCGAAGCTGTACACAAAATCGGAAGCCATCACTTTCCGGTGAGTCGAATCCTGAAAAAGCGGTGATGGGTGAAAATAAACTTCATCCCTGAGATGAAAAGTATAGGTCTTGCCGTCTTCTGAAATCTCCCAGGAATGCGCAATGCAGGGAGTAACGTTCATCGCTGAGTCAAGTTCTACCAATCCGTCGAAGAGCTGATTGGTGGCCCACATTACTTCAAGGTCGCGACTGAATGCTGGATCCAGCGATGTGATTCCATTGCTTTCGTTGTAACAGAAAACATTGTCGCTGGTCGATTCATCGGACGAACATCCGCCCAAAAGAAAAAGCGTTGCCAACGACAACGCTATAATATGGTATGAGATTTTAAATTTCTTTGAAGTCATGTATCAGCGTCAAAAGTAGAATACCTGCTTTTGACATGACTACACCTTATTCGCTTTTTTCCAACAGCATGGATTCACGGATCTTATCTGCACTTTCGGCTGGATAATATTTGTCGCCCTTGCGGCGGCCGTTTTCATCGAATCGTTTCCAGATTCCAACTTTTACTCCGCGATCGTATTCGCCTTCACTTTCTATTTGTCCGTTTTGATAGTAAAAAGTGAAATGCCCGTCTTCGAGGTATTTTTCTCCAACCTTTACATATGTTCCTTTTGCTTTGACCTTGCCGGCATAGTCAAATAAAATTCCGCTGAAACTGGCACCGGCAATTAGTTGAAGTTCGAGTTTGTAGGGAGCATTTGCATCTGCGGTAACCCGAAACATCTGATCGAGTTTCAGTGTAACTTTTCCATCTTGCGCCCAGGTTGAAGAAACAGTCATCAGGGATATCAGGATTGTGAGAATCTTTTTCATCTTATTTCGTTGAGTTCTCATTTGAACGGCAGCAAGTCTTCAAAGGTTTCGGTTATCAAAATATTATTTGAGCGATCAAAACGCTGTAATAGACTGGATTTTTTCCATCTTGCACCACAAAACCAAATTATGAAAGCACTATTTCCTTTTTGTTCTTACCTGATCATTGGCATCTTCCTTATAGGTGCGTCGTGTGAGCGGGTCGCATCGACACAAACTTCAACAGGTAAAGGATCGGATTTTGTTGTAGCTTTCTACAATGTCGAAAATCTTTTTGATACTTCAGATGATCCAAAAAAGAATGATGAAGATTTTACACCGTCTGGCAAACTCGCCTGGACAGATGATCGCTACAAAGTGAAGTTGGGCAGAATTGCAGAGGTGATCGATTCACTTCCGGGCGAATTTCCGGCCATCATGGGTTTATGCGAAATAGAAAACAAAAAGGTTCTCGAAGATCTGGTGAAGGAAAAAGCGATTGCAGGATATGGATATTCAATCATTCATCAGGATAGTCCGGATGAAAGGGGTATTGATGTTGCGATGTTGTACGATTCCAAACGAATCAAAATTCTTTACAGCAAGTACACAACTGTGAACCTTCCCAATGAAGCAGATCCATATACCAGGGATTTATTGTATGTGAAAGCGGAAACGGCTGGCGAGGTGATACACCTTTTTATAAATCACTGGCCTAGTCGCGGTGGCGGACAGATGGAAAGTGAAGGCAATCGCATAGCTGTTGCCAATGTATTAGATATGCAGGTGAATGATATTCTGAAGGCAGATGCCAATGCCAACATATTGCTGATGGGAGACTTCAATGATTTTCCATCGGATAAAAGTGTATCATCTGTGCTCAATGCCGGAATCGGTGCGGAAAACCAACTCTTCAATTATATGTATGATGACGAAAAGGCCGGTAAGGGATCGTACTTCTATAAAGGATCATGGAGTCCCATTGATCAGTTTATGGCGAGTAAAGGTTTGCATGAAGGCAAAGGCAAGTTGATTGCACCCGACAATGCGGCGTCTTATTATACCGGAGATTTTGTGATGTTTGCCACCAACGATGGGCAGAAGCGCCCGAACCGCACATTTGTAGGCGAAGATTATAAAGCAGGTTACAGCGATCATTTGCCGGAATATATTGTGATTCAGGCCCGCCCGTAGGCGCGTAGCGCCCGTAGAGACGCCACGCATGGCGTCTCTATAAACGAGACGCGATGCATCGCGTCTGTATAACCGTGATGTAAAACAACAAAAAGTCCCGGACGATGTGCCCGGGACTTTTAAGATTTAAGTCAGTTTGTCCGAAATTATTTCTTCGGAGCAGCTTTTTTAGCAGCAGCTTTCTTCTTAGGAGCGGCTTTTTTAGCAGCAGCTTTCTTAGGAGCAGCTTTTTTAGCAGCAGCTTTTTTCTTAGGAGCAGCTTTCTTAGCAGCAGCCTTTTTCTTAGGAGCAGCTTTTTTAGCAGCAGCTTTTTTCTTAGGTGCAGCTTTTTTGGCAGCTTTCTTCACGCCCTTCGGGGCGGCATGTGATTTTGACTTTGTCTTCATTTTTGTAACGGTTGATTTATTTGCAACATGGAAAGTAAGTTTGACCGTAGCGCGATATTCTTCAATTCTGCCCTTTACAACGGTTGCGCTTTGGTCCTGCACATATACAGATACGATGTTCTTTACAGACTTCGCGGCTTCTGATACAGCATTGGATGTAGCATCCTCCCAACTCTTAGTGGAAGAACTCATTATTTCTATAACTTTTAGTACACCCATTTTTTTTATAATTCAGGCTCTTACGAGCAAGTTTCTTTTTTGTTTGATCTATCTAAAAATAGATCCCGTGCAATTTCAATCTTCCGTTTCCTCTCACTTCAAGTGTTGGTGATGGAAGTTTTATGAAGCTCAAAATTTTTGCTGTTCGTTGCATCCATTTTTTCTTCCATCGAACACGAACCAAATCTGCATCAAATGATAAATAGAATTCACATTGTTGAAATGAATTATCAACATTGAAATTGTTCGTTTTTGCACTCAACATTTCTGTTGCTCCATAACCAATTGCAACATTCAACCACCGCGGGAAAGCCGCGTCAGAAGCCAGAAAGCTTGATACGTTGAATGATGACCAATATGTTTGTGCATTGTAGTCTTTGAAAAGACGTTGTTGAAAATTGCGACCTAATGCTTCAGGATTTTTTTCTGCAAAGGGTGAAGATGTGTAAGAAATTTTTAAAACAATGCGTTGCTCTTTCCAAAAATTTTCTTGTGCGATGTACATCAAACTTCCTCCTGCATTTGCAATCATATCACTCCAGGAAAATCCCCATTGCGAACTTTTTCCATCGAGTAATTCTATTCCTGTCATGTAGATCAATCCTGCACTTCCACCTAGCCACATGCTCTTTTTATGATCCATTCCAGACCAGCGCAAAATATCTGTACCGTATCTTCCAATTGTATAACACGTCATCATGTGTCCTGCTTTATCCATTTTCAACCATTCATCCCAATCATCAAATGAATGAAATGATGAACGAGGATAATTGCTATACCAAAGTTGATCCAACAAATAGTATGATCCAATTGTGCCAACAACGCCAACACCTAAAACTGCATTGCGCCTGCACGGACTGCAAGGCTCTTCTTTCTGCGCGCTCATACTTGTGCTCGCTAGAATTGCAATTGCACATACTATATATATATGTAGGACTCTCATCCGTTCTTTTTATGCTGTAACCTATTTATCCAAGTTTTCGTTTAGACATGATCCCAAACTCTATCAACTGACAAACTTATGTACGGTGTATTTTCAAATCCGGGAATTGGTCTTGTTATTCGTTTTCACAGATTACTCGCTTTTATAGGCGTGGTTGCTGCCTTTACATTTAGCATCATTTGTTTTCTGGTTATACCTGGTGCAAGGGAATTGATGTGGGATCGGATTTTTATTTTTGGCTATTGTCTATACCTATATATGTATAGTCACAATGCAAATGTACACTCAAGGCATTTTGTTTACCTCGTTTATATCGGATCTTATCTTTTTACGGCTCAAATAATCTGGGCGCTTGCCTTCAACGATTTTCACCTTTTTTATATGGTGATGTTTTTTCTAACTGTGCAGACATGCGGATTCTCTTTTCGAAATGAAAGACAAACGTTGTGGTATTTTGTATTTGTAATGTTGGCGGTTTCAATAGGAATTTTTGCCGTAGCAAATATTGCATTCATCGACAAAGTTTTTTATTCGGGTCTTGTTTCGGTTACCATTGTTCTTAGTTTTCTTGTCTCAAGACTCAAGTGCAGGTACCTCTATAATATGAAGATCAAAGAAAGTCTCATGAAGAGTATGGTCACCAAAACCGAAAATGCCATTTTTCTGACCGACATTTATGGAAATATTGTAGACCTCAACAACCAGGCAGAAGAGATTTTTGGATATACCAGAGATGAATTGATAGATTGTGATTTTAAAATTCTTCGCAAACGAGACCTCATTCAGGAAGAAATAAATGACGGACTGATCCAATTGCGCGATTCCCGATTTTGGAATAGCCAATCTGTGCTGCTAAAAAGGAACGGTGAAGATGTTCCGGTTTCCATAAGTATTAGTCTCATCTACTCGGGTTCTACCAAATTTATGGTCTACCGCGTTCAGGATATTTCGGCGCTCAAAGAATTTGAAGCAAGGATTCTGGAAGAAAAAGAAAAGGCAGAAAATGCGGCCAAAGCCAAAGCACAGTTTCTGGCTGTAATGAGTCATGAGATACGAACGCCGTTAAATGGAGTGATTGCAACGGCAAGTCTTTTGCAAAATACACATCTCGATCGCGAACAAACCGAATATGTGGATACCATCAAAAAGAGCGGCAACAGCTTGCTCATGCTTATCAATGATATCCTGGAATTTTCTAAAATGGAAAGTGGAAAGATGCAACTCGATCCGCACAATGCCTCCGTTACAGATGTCTTGTTTGATGTAATGGATCTGCTTCGACCTCATGCCGATGCAAAAGGACTCAAAATTCAGGTTCAGATTGGGCAAGATGTACCAGATAAACTCTGGATGGATAGCCATAGGTTAAAACAAATTCTGATGAACCTAATCGGCAATGCCATCAAATTTACCGAGAAAGGAAGTGTTTCAGTTATTTGTGAAAACGCGGGAATCATCAAACGCCAGATCAAACTGAATTTTATTGTACGCGACACCGGAATAGGAATTCATCCTGAAAAAGTACATCAGCTATTTAAATCATTCTCTCAGGTTGATTCTTCCACAAGCAGAAAATTTGGAGGAACAGGATTGGGATTGGCAATCTCCAAACAACTGGTAGAAATGATGGAGGGCGAAGTGAAAGTGAGCAGCAATCTCAACATGGGTTCAGAATTTAACTTCAATCTGAAATGTGAAATTGGGCGAGACAATCACGAATTGTCAGCAGATAATTCCAACCCACAACAGCAAATCGAAATTGAACACATGAAGGTGCTTGTGGCAGAAGACAATCACATCAATCTTCAGGTTTTTAAATACATGCTTCAGAATTTGAAAGTTGAAACCGATTTTGTGCACAACGGTCAAGAGGCCATTCAAATGTGCGATTCCAAAAAATACGACCTCATATTTATGGATATGCAAATGCCGGTTATGGACGGCGTGGAAGCTACCCGACATTTGCGCAGTCTGGAAGGGCACCAGCCGATTGTGGTAGCAATAAGCGCCAATGCCTATGCCGACGACCGCAAATTGTGTACCGATGCAGGTATGGACGACTTCATGCCCAAACCATTCGACATCGATCAGTTGCGAAACATCCTTATTAAATGGAGCAACCCAAGGATGCATAAACTCGAATCTGCTGCCTAATTGAGCGGCTCGGCCGGTCTAAGAAACTCTTTTTCAGGAAACAACCTTTCTTTTTTACCTTTGTCTTCTTAATAGGAATGCTTTAAGAGGATAAATGGCGTCACAAAACAATCTGAAACGCAGGCTGAATCTCATATTCATTGCCATGGCGGCCGTAATGCTATTTGCTTGCGGATTGTTCTACTATTCATGGGGAGTACAGTCTTCGTATGCAAAAAAAATTGCCCTTACTACCCGTCAGAAAGCCAATATTCAGGAAATTTCCAAGGATATATTGCTGTTGGAAGCCAAACTCGAAAAGGGTGAAGAAGTCACCCAGGAATTCAGAAATCTTGAGGTAATTTCAGAACAATGGCTCAATGCTCAAAAAGCTCTCCTCAATGGCAATACATATTATGGTACGGATATCGATAACTCCAAAGAGGTTCAAAAGCTCTGGCAAGAGGTATCACCGGCATTCGTAAAATCCAACGATATATTAAAGGAGTTCAAGTCTTCCAGGCAAGCGATGTCTCCGGAAGTGTTTAGGGATTTTGAGACGAACGTGGATGTTTATGTGAATGGCGTCAACAATATCACCGGCAAGTACCTTTCAGAAAGTGAGAGCAACGGTAAAATTGTTCAGTTGATTTTCTGGGCGATTGTTGCTGCGGCAATTTTGCTGTGCATTTTAGCAGTATACAGGGTCATGACTCCCTTGAAGAATTATATCGCCCAATCATTTAATGATATTGAAGAGCTGGAAGAAAAACTGGTCAAGGCCGACAATGCCAAAACCGAATTCCTTTCCAACATGAGCCATGAAGTGAGAACCCCACTGAATGGTGTAATCGGGATGACCGAATTGCTGGCAAGAACCCAGCTCAATGACGAACAGCGCAACTATGTGCGCAACATTCATGGCAGCGCCCACAACCTGCTGGATCTTGTAAACGACGTATTGGATTATTCTAAGCTGCAATCCGGTAAACTTGAATTGCATAAAGAGCGGTTCAATATTTCGGATTGTGTGGATCAGGTAGTAGATCTTATGAAACCTACGAGCAGCAATAAGAAATTGGAGCTCATGAGCGATATTGATCCAACACTACCGCTTGAAATTGTTTCGGATGAACGCAGACTGAAACAGGTGCTGCTCAACCTCGTTAACAATGCTGTGAAGTTTACTGAGAATGGCGAAGTGGTGGTTAAAGCAGAATTGATAAACCGCGAAGCCGACTTTGTTCAGATTCGTTTTTCGGTGAGGGATACAGGAATTGGTATTGATCAATCGGCCGCAGGTGATCTATTTCAATCGTTTTATCAGGTGGATTCTTCGATCAGTAAAAAATATGGTGGTTCAGGACTTGGTCTCGCCATCAGCAAAAATCTTGTTCAGGAATTGGGTGGAAGAATTTGGGTGGAGAGCAAACCGGGACAAGGATCTACCTTTTCATTTACCATGGTTGCCGAAACTTCTGGCACTGCTCAACAGGCAAAAATTGACGCACTCAATGGAATGCGTGCATTGGTGGTTGATGACAATAAGACCAACCTCAAGATTCTGGTAAAACAATTGAGTGCATGGGGAATCCAGGCAACTCCTTTCAATAGTCCGGAACTTGTAACTGAAATAATGTCCAACCTGCACAAATTTGATTTTGTGATAATGGATATGCAGATGCCGGAGATGGATGGCAAATCACTTGCAAAGAAAATTCGTGCCCAATATTCTCTCCGTGAACTTCCTTTGATAGTGCTTTCATCCGTTGGAGAGCACCTCATGCTCGATGAAGAAAATCTTTACAACGCATACCTCACCAAACCGGTAAAACAATCGCGCCTTTTAGACACCATCATTGAGGTTCTCAAAATTAGTCCGGCACAACAGGCCAGGGACAAGCTCGCGATGGGAAATAGGGAAGTGATGAAATCCCGCAGCAATCTTCGGATATTGATTGCTCACGACAATGATTTGTCGCGCGCGGTAACGGTAAAAACACTGCAGTTGCTTGGCCACAAATATGAATCGGTGAGCACCGGCAAAGAAGTAATCGAAAAATCGCGCCGCGACGATTATGATTTGATCATCATGGATGTGAAGATGACCGAAATGGACGGACTGGAGACAACGCGTCAGCTCAAAAAGCGTGTCGGTAAAAATGGAATGCCGGTTATTATAGGTGTTACTGAAAACGAAAAACGCGACAAAGACCAATGCATTCAGGCAGGTATGGATGATATGATCGAGAAACCCATGAAGCCAGAAATTCTTCAGCAGAAAATCCACTACTGGCTCGAATCAGAATAAAAAATAACGTCCAATTATTTACTGGAATATTCCAATTGAATCAACGCAAATACCGCGTAGTTGATGATGTCGCGGTATCCTGAATCAATTCCTTCACTTACCAGCGTTTTCCCTTTGTTGTCTTCGATTTGTTTGATGCGAAGAAGTTTCATCAGAATCAGATCCGTGAGCGATGAAGTTCGCATGTCCCGCCAGGCTTCTCCATAATCATGATTTTTCTGCAGCATGAGATCACGGGTTGTTGTTACCTGCTCGTCATAAAGTGCAATAGCCTTTTCTGCCTCAAGTTCCATGGGCGTGTTTTCATGCAGATTCATTTGTATCAAGGCCATCAATGCATAGTTGATGATTCCTACAAACTCACCTTCAATTCCATCTCCCACTTTGCTGATGCCTGTTTCTTCAAGCGTTCGAATGCGCTGTGCCTTAATAAAAATCTGATCCGTGAGGCTTGTGGTTCGTAGAATTCGCCATGCCGTGCCATAGTCCTTTGTTTTCTTAAAGAACAAATCCCGGCATGAGGAGATTACGACGTTGTATTGATCGGCTGTTTGAGTCAATGGACACTTATTTTCGCGCAAATTTGAAGTATTGTCAGATATTTCGCGCTATGGATTTTTTAAAACCATGAACAAATTTCACACGTTGCGTCTCAATGGACGGTTATTGTCGCTGGAAAATCCAGTGGTGATGGCCATTCTGAATATAACACCCGATTCGTTTTATGATAAAAGCCGGGTCGAAAATAATCTTCTCAAGCGGTGTGAGAATATGCTGAGTGCTGGTGCAACATTGCTCGACATCGGCGGTCAGAGCACCCGACCAGGTGCCGGGAGAGTTGATGCAGACGAAGAGTTGAAACGTGTAATTCCAGCCATTCATCAGATTTCAAAGGAATTTCCTGATGCTCTGATCAGTGTAGATACTTTTTACTCATCCGTTGCCAAAGCGGCAGTTGAAAATGGTGCGTGCATGATCAATGATATTTCCGCTGGTAGTATTGACCCCGAAATGTTTGGTGTAGTGGCCTCGCTTCATGTTCCATATGTGTTGATGCACATGCAGGGCACACCAGAAACCATGCAGATCAATCCGTCTTACGAGCAAGTCATTTCTGAAATAACCTATTTTTTCTCTGAGCGCATTCATCAATTGCATTTGCTTGGGGTGCGCGATATAATTCTTGATCCCGGATTTGGATTTGGTAAATCACTTTCGGATAATTATCGCATACTGCATCATTTCGCCGAATTTGGCATATTGGATAAGCCGGTTCTTGCAGGACTTTCTCGAAAAGGAATGATTCAGAAAGTAATTCATGCCGATGCCGAAAATGCACTTAACGCAACGACTGCCGCCAATATGATTGCACTGATGCACGGTGCCAGGATTTTGCGCGTTCATGATGTGAAGGAAGCCGCAGAAACCATTGCCATATTTAATGCAATGCAAGGGGCGCAATAAAAAAACGGACCAGAAATCCGGTCCGTTGGTATATTCAAAATCGTGAAATCTTATTTAAAAAGTCCGTGAAGTTGGGCATCAATGCCCGCGATAATGTTCCCAAGATCTTCTGCTTTTTCATGAAAACGATTGGAGTCAATGTCTACAATAAGTAATTTTCCTTTGTTGTAGGTGCTGATCCATGCTTCATACCGCTCGTTGAGGCGGGTGAGGTAATCCAGACGAATGGCCTCTTCGTATTCGCGACCTCTTTTCCCGATGTTGTCTACCAGAGCAGGAACGCTGGCGCGCAGGTAAATCAACAAATCTGGAGGATTGATGAACTCATCCATTACAGCGAAAAGATCGGTGTAGTTTTCAAAATCGCGCGTTGTCATCAACCCCATGGCGTGCAGGTTGGGAGCAAAAATGGAAGAATCTTCGTAGATCGTGCGGTCCTGGACGATTTTTTTTCCGCTCTTCTTCAAGTCCATGATTTGTCTGAAGCGGCTCTTTAAAAAGTACACCTGCAGATTGAAAGACCAGCGCTGCATGTCTTTGTAAAAGTCTATCAGGTATGGATTGTCATCTACTTCTTCGAAGTGGGGTTGCCATTTGTAATGTTTGGCAAGCAAGGTGGTCAGGGTTGTTTTGCCCGATCCGATATTTCCGGCGATCGCTATATGCATGAATTCTTCAGGTAATTTGTAAAGCGAGCGAAAGTATATAAAACCCTATTCCGATGAAAGAATTGTTAGTTTCTTGTGGTTTCAGTTTTTTTCCACAATTGAATAGAATCGTCGGTCTGGATGTACAATTTTTGGTTGAAAAACTGGATGCGTTTGTTGCAAACAACAGGTAAATCAAGCGTTTCCTCGCTGATCCAGTCGTCTTTGAGGAAAAATATCTGCTTGTCTGAATGGTAGATCAAGGTATTGTTTACCACCTGAATGTCATTTTGCGATTTGATAGGAAGCACGGTTTTGTAATTGGCATAGATGTCGAATACAAAAACGCCATTCAGTGTATCGCGCAGATAAAGAGAATTGCCCCGCTCAAGGATCTGACTGGGATGCAGTTCTTTGGACAACAGCACGGAGAGGTTTCCACTGGAGCTTAGTTTTTTGAAATTGCGGTCAACACGGATTAATTCACTGTTGCGGGTATCCCACATCCAATATGCATCGCCTCTCGATCCCGCCACAAGTTCTACCTGGTCGTATTCATACGCAAACAAATCAACGGCATCTCCCTGATGACTGAGCGTATTGTCAAGCACCACAATCTTATTGATGCCTTTGTAATAGATGAATGGCTTTAGTGGATTGGTAATATCCAGATTTTCTATTGTGCCGTAGTTGAGTTCAGAGGTGCGAAATGTATTTGTTCCCTGGGCATTCTGCTTTTCGATTGAATTATTCTGGATGAAATAGACATTGCCCAATTCATCTACAGCGAAATCACGACACGTTTTCTGAATCGTTGTTTCGAGTGCAAAGGACTGAATGAGGAAAATAATACTTAAAAACGTATACATGGTCATCTGAAGAGTTACAAAGTTCGTGCTAAAATGGGTAAAATCGTCAGATCGTTTTTTTCTCGTGAATTTGATTCAACTCTTTGGCGTTGTTGCAATGGTACTCGCCTGATTTTCGGGCCAAATTTGCATCGATGCCTTGTTGTGGTTTAATAATTTTCTTTGCATTCTGTTTGATTCGGAGGGCAAACTTTAAGACTTTTGAGTTCTAACACTTTACCAAATGCGGAATTTCTCACTCCTTTTGCCAGGTCTTTTTCTTATGGTTTTCTGGTCTGGTTGTGCCATTGAGAAACGACATTACCAAAAGGGATATCATGTTGAATGGAAATCCAGAAAGGAAAAAACGGAGCCTCTTCGCAATGAGCCTGATGTAGTTTTTTCTGAAATCGGCATGGAGGAAAATGATCAATTGCATATTGATTCGTTGCCGAAGGCAGAAGATGAATCTGCTGAACTGAAATCAATACATGTTGAAAAGCCGATTACGGAAAAGAAAGCCATCAGCCTATCATCTAAATCAAATCGGATAAAGCAGAAATTTATTGAGCGCAGTATCAATGTTTTTGAAGGAAGCATTGGTATTGATACCCCCCCGAACAGACCAAGACCAGAGGCAAATGAATCAGCCCAAAAAAGTCTGAACTTCGGACTTTTGACATGGGCTTTAGTGCTTCTTCTTGTATTGATCGATGGTGCCTTTTTGTCTCCGGCGCTTTACACGATTGTTTTTATTGGTTCTATCGTTTGTGCCATACTTGCTATTGTGCATGGTAACTGGGCAAGAAAAGAACTCATTCTGGAACCCGGTTCTTCAGCAGATAAGCGAAAGGCTATTTTCGGACTTGTATTGGGGTGGATCTATATCTTGCTGCTAATTCTTACTGTGATATTAGCTGTGCTGTTCATATTACTTTTTTTATCCATGGTATGAATCACGGTTGCAGCATCACGAAAACAGTCGCTCAATCTCTTTCTTTATCCGTGTTTAATGCTCAGAACTTCCTCAACAAAATGTCTGTCGTTACTCAGTCGTGGAACTTTATTCTGTCCGCCTAGTTTGTCTTTTGATTTAAGCCAATTGTAAAAAGTGCCTACAGGTAAAGAGTGTACAACAGGCTTTTTGAGGATGTAATCGAAATTGCGTTTGGCTTCGTAATCGCTATTTACTTCTTTGAGTTTGTTGTCAAGAACCAACACAAACTGGTCGTAATCACTCGGGATTTGTTCGAATTCGATTAACCACTCGTGAGCACCGCTTCCTTCATCACTCATATAGACGGGTGCAGCGGTATAATCCGTAACCAGGGCATTGGTTGCCAGCGCAGCTTCACGAATGGCGTAGTCTGCATTTTCTACCATCAATTCTTCTCCAAAGGCATTGATATAATGTTTCGTCCGCCCACTTACCTGAATTCGAAATGGAAATTTGGATGTGAAACGAACGGTGTCACCTACCAGGTATCTCCACAAACCGCCATTGGTGCTTATTATTAGTGCATAGTTTTGACCTACTTCCACATCTTTCAATGAGACCGTCCGCGGATTGGTCTTGCCATATTCACTCATGGGCATAAACTCATACAGAATTCCGTAATCCAGCATCAACAGCATGTCGTCGTACCCTAGTCTATCCTGAATGCCAAAGAATCCTTCACTTGCATTGTAAGTCTCCACATAATTCATCCCGGCATCCGGAATAATTTTTTTGAATTGATCGCGGTATGGTCTGAAACTCACTCCGCCATGCCAGAACAATTCGAGATTGGGCCAAATTTCTTTGAGATTATCGGTCTGTCTGATCTCCATAATCCTCTTGAGCAATACCAAAGTCCAGGATGGAACGCCAGCAATCATATACACGTCTTCGGCGATTGTGCTTTGAGCCATGCGCTCAATCTTTTCTTCCCAATTGTCCATCAAAGCAATATCCTTGCTTGGAGTGCGCTTCAATTCTACCCAGATAGGAAGATTTTTGATGAGTATCGCTGATAAATCGCCGGTATAGCCTTCTTCATTGAAGCTGTTGATTTTGGAAGAACCACCAAGAATGAGGTGTTTGCCTTTATAAAGTTTGGCGTCCGGCTTTTGATTGTAATAAAGTGCCAGCAAATCCTTGCCACCTTTGTAATGGCATTCTTCCAAGGCTTCTTTTGTAACCGGAATAAATTTACTTTTTGAGTCAGTTGTGCCCGAACTTTTTGCGAACCACTTCAACCGGGTAGGCCAGGTAACATTTTGCGCTCCGTCGCGCATAGCATCTATATAGGGCTTAAATGATTCGTAATTTCGGATGGGAACTGCCTTTTTGAAGTCGTCCAGGCTTTTGATTCTCGAAAAATGGTGCTCCAATCCAAAACGGGTAAGCGCCGCCTGATCTACCAGAGAGCGAAACAATTCATGCTGAACCTCTACAGGATACTTCATGAATAATTCGATCTGATGGATGCGTTTTTTCATAAACCAACCAAAGACGGAATTAAAAGGCATAGTGTGCAATAACGGGCTTAGGCGGCAATATACACATTATTATCCAGAAGTAATTTACCCAATATTAAAATCACTCTAGATGCTGAGATCTATAGGAACTTTAGTTTATTTGACCCATGTTCGATTTTCGATTGATTTCAGGACCACTTACTCCGGAAACTTTGCAAGTGCCTACTCATCTCCACCACACCGGTGCATGGGTGAGTTTTACAGGAATAGTGCGTGGCAGCAGGGAAGACAAAAGGGTAGTGGCACTTGATTTTGAGGCCTACAATGGCATGGCACTGGCTGAAATGCAGAAAATCGGCGAACAGATAATGGTCAAATGGCCAGATGTAACACATGTACTGCTTTATCACAGAATTGGAAGATGCGAGGTTGGCCAAATTCCCGTCCTTGCGGCAATCGGATCACCGCACCGCAAAGAAGCATTTGAGGCTTGTGAATATCTCATGAACAAACTCAAAGAAACTGTACCTATCTGGAAAAAAGAGATATATGACAACGGCGAATGGTGGGTGAGCCCAAATCCATAATCAAAGGATTTTTAATTACCTTTACAGACTTAGATTTGAACCGGAAGAATGCTCAAGTAATGACCTTGATGCCTTCTCAAAAAAATTGGAATTTACATTTTAAAAAGTGCTAAATGATAGCTACTGCGGCGAATATTGATATAAAACCTACTACGACTTCACGTTTGAATGAAGTGGATTGGACCAACCTGGGATTTGGTAAATCCTTCAGCGATCACATGTTTGTTGCAGAGTATTCTGATGGACAATGGCGCAACCCGCGCATTTGTGAATACGGCAAATTACAATTCAGTCCGGCAATTAGCGCCCTGCACTACGGGCAAGCCATTTTCGAAGGACTAAAAGCATACAAAAATGACGCTGGTGAGGTGTTCATTTTCCGTCCTGAGAAAAATGCAGAACGCCTGAATAAAAGTGCACGAAGAATGTGCATGCCCGATCTTCCGGTGGAGATTTTTATGGAAGGATTATCACAACTTGTGAAACTGGATAAAAACTGGATCCCAACGGGAGAAGGTGAATCTCTTTATATCCGTCCACACATGTTCGCCATTGATGAATTTGTGGGTGTTCGACCAAGTGAAACATACCTATTTGTGATTTTTACATGTCCGGTTGGAAAATATTACACCGCAGAGCTCACAGTAAAAATTGAAACCAATTATACCCGCGCAGTGAAAGGCGGAACAGGTCATTCAAAAGCTGCCGGAAACTACGGTGCGTCGCTTTGGCCTACTCAGCTCGCCAAAGATGAGGGTTTTGATCAGATTCTCTGGACAGATGGTCAAAGCCACGAATATTTTGAAGAAAGTGGAACCATGAACGTTATGTTTTTACATGGTAAACGTCTGATGACACCTATGCTCAGCGATTCGATTCTCGATGGAATTACACGCGATACTGTTCTCACTGTTGCCCGCGATTGGGGATACCAGGTTGAAGAGCGAAAAGTAAGCGTGGCAGAAATCACGGATTTGCTTAAACAGAATGAACTCGATGCTGCCTTTGGTGTAGGAACTGCTGCCACCATTGCGCCCATCAAATCCATCAATTATCAGGGCTCAAATTATCCATTAAAATCTGCCGCCAACAATGAATTTGCTGCACGCATCAGCACCTACCTCGATAGCCTGAAGCGCGGTTTGGAAGAAGACGTGCACGGCTGGAATTATCGCGTTGGGGCGTAGAGACGCCCTACCTTCGCGGCTCTGAATTATGCGCCATTTCGACGAACAAGCCATTAAGGATCTGGAATTTCACACGCTGCGTGAGATTCTTGCGGGCTACTGCATTCAGCCCACTGCCAGATTGCGCCTACTGGAACTTGAACCTATTATTGACTTCAATGTATTGCGCGACGATTTGCAATGTGCAGAGGAATTTTCACATATCCGCCGCGAAGGCATGTCGTTTCCGGCTTTGGATTTTGAAGAATTGAAGGAAGAAATTCAGATGCTGCAGTTGCGCGATAGTGTGCTCGACGAAGAGAGTTTCTATCGTCTTTTCAAAGCAAACACATTGGTCAATGAAATCATCAAAGCATTTGAAGGTGTTGAGACTATTTTCACTGCTCTTCAAAATAAATTGAACGATGTATTCATCAATGATGAAATAATAAAAGCTGTTTCTAAGGTCTTTGATGCGAAGTGGAAAGTTCGGGATGATGCATCACCGGAGCTTAAACAGATTCGGGAATCAATCATTTTAATAAGAAGAAATATTGCCCGAAATTTTGCGAAAGTGATGAAGGAATTACAGTCCAAAGGTTTTTTGGGCGACACGGGCGAAGCTTTTCTGAATGACCGAAAAGTGCTTGCAGTGTATAGCACGCACAAGCGCAAAATTCCGGGGCTCGTAATCAGTAGCAGCAAGACGGGTGCACTTACATACATCGAGCCTGAGATCAATATCCAACTCAATTTCGAAATGGAATCGCTCATGGATGATGAGCGCAAAGAAATACGAAGAATTTTACTGCAGCTCACCAATGACATCAGGCATCAATTGCCCTTGATCAAAGGTTTTCAGCAAGTGCTTACTGACTTCGATTTTTTGCAGGCAAAAACCCGGTTGGCTCTTGATCTGGATGCGACCTTGCCGGAGATTGAACAAGAGCCGGTCATTCATCTTGTAAAAGCCTATCATCCCATTCTTTGGATCAACAACCGCAGATTAAAACGCCAGACCTTTCCGCAGACATTGACGATGGATGCTACAAGCAGGATGCTGGTGATAAGCGGACCCAATGCCGGTGGAAAGAGCATTACCATGAAGACCATCGGACTGTTGCAGGTGATGTTGCAGAGTGGATTGCTTGTACCTGTTTCGCATGGCAGCAGGATGTCATTTTTCACAGCGGTCCTCACCGATATTGGCGACAATCAGAGCATCGAAAATCAATTGAGCACTTATAGCTATCGATTGAAACGCATGCGTCATTTCCTCGAAGTGGCCAATCGAAGAAGCCTGATATTACTCGATGAATTCGGAACCGGCAGTGATCCGGATCTTGGTGGTGCATTGGCGGAGGTGTTTTTTGAAGAACTTTATCGCAAAAAATCGTTTGGAGTTATCACAACTCACTATGGCAATATCAAATTGCGCGCTGCTGATTTGCCAAATGCCGTAAATGCATGTATGCTTTTTAATATGGCAACGCTCGAACCTACCTATCAATTGTCCGTGGGTCAACCGGGAAGTTCGTTTACGTTTGAGGTGGCCGAGATCAATGGTATTGATAAAAAACTCA
>JBJXFC010000232.1:0-3244 GCA_046153915.1 Flavobacteriales bacterium | reverse complement strand
CAGAATCTGCAATGCTGGCAAATGCCAGAGCTGCTTCAGCGCGGTATTGTTCATTGGCATCGTTGTAAAATGCTCCAAGTTCGGCAGCTTTGCGTTCATCACATAAATTGTAAATACGCTGAATGACGTCGTTTTTAAATTTATTCGAAGACTTCTTCTCTTCTTCACACGAAATAAGAGAAACGATGCAGGTAGCCAGAATGAGTAGTGTAAAAGCGTTTTTCATCTTTATCATTTGAATTGCGATAGTACTAAGAAGTGCCGTAATCCGGAATAAAATTTTCTCAACGAAACGAATTCCCGTGAGATTTCACGTATTTCGGCCGAATAGAATCGCAAAATCATTTGCCAAAAAATGGACGGTTCTCGTTTTGAAATTAAAATTTGAACACGAAGGACGAAAGCTGCAAATGGCGCATGCTGCGCCTGTTTTTTCACCATTAAGAAATTAAGGAATTAAGATTCCTGCGGAATTGTCGCGGTGAAAAGGCTGCATGTTTATTTTGATTTTTCTGGTTCAAAATGTCCGTCATTGAACCTATTTGAGGAATTCCAAAAATCCAAAAAATCATTTTTAAAATCCCAGTAAAAAAAGGCCTTACCTTTAGGTAACAACCATGACTGCTTAAGGGGAACGAACTAATCACTTTAGGAAAACTGAAACACCGATTATGCTAAAAAAAAGGCAATTCAACCTACAACAACAGCAAATTAGCCTTTATGATTATTCAGCCAAAGGAATCAATCTACCACTCGCATAATTTTCAGAATAAGGCCTGATGATAGCGGCATTGGTTTCAGTTGGTGGAATCAATCGAAGGGCAGCGCTTATAAGTTCTTCGTCGTCAATCTGATCTTCAAAAAATCCGTATCCCCGCAAGTGACCCTTCTTCACCACAACTGCAGAAAATTCTTGTTCATGCCTGCCTTCACCCCGAATAATAAACGAAGGTTCGCGGTCTTGCAACTGTCTCAAAGCCTCATCCAATCTGATGTTGTGATCATCAATATCAGGCAATGGAGCATGCACGTCAAACATATCCAGTCCCAACATGCGGTGATCCAATTCAAACTCCGCAGCCATTTTCATCATCCATTCTTTTGCCCGGTAAGCTGATGCAAACGTTTTAACAGCATTGTTGATCTTATTGCTTTTTTGCATCGCCAGACGATCTGCACCCTTCTGGTCTTTGTATTGAATGATGTGATGTTGAGTGGCTTTGCGTTTTTGCGCTTCATTGTACTTCGGCCAATGTTGCCTTATTTCAAAGTCTTCCAGAATGAGGGCGATCAGTTCGGTTCCTGTCACCTCAAAGTTGATGTGGTGAATTTCCTTCATAAAAGCCTGCATTCTCGCACCTTCCGGCTGCACGGTGAAATGCTGCTGAATGCGCTTTTTGAGGTTTTTTGCTTTGCCGATGTAAATGGGTTTACCCTTTTCATTCAACAGATAATAGACACCTGTCTTTTGAGGAACGGCATCAAATTCTTTGCGATCCAGATGGGCGGGAAGAAACAATTCGGGTGCGCCGCGGGTAATCATTTTACTCACTTCTGCAGGATCCATTACAGCGATGCATTTCTCAAACAACTGCATAGCAGCCCTTGCATCACTTAATGCGCGGTGAGCCTGTTCGTTGTGGAGACCAAGCCAGTTGCACACATTTCCCAGCGAATACGACGGCATGGCAGGAAAAGCTTTTCGGGCAAGTCTCACGGTGCACAGGCGTTTGCTTTGCCATTTGATACCGATGGCTTCAAATTCTGCTTTGATAAAAGAATAATCGAAAGAGGCATTGTGAGCAACAAACACAGCGTCTTCGAGCAATTCCAGAAGTTTGTCTGAAATGTCTTCAAAGGTGGGTGCATCCTCAATCATCTCATTGGTAATGCCCGTAAGCGCCGTGATGTAATTGGGAATCCATACACCGGGATTGAGCAGTGTTTGGTATTCTTCCAGCAATTTTTCACCGTCATGGATGCACACACCAATCTCTGTGATGCTGTTTCCGGAGGCATGACTTCCCGTAGTTTCAATATCGATGATGGCGTATTTCAATGAAGTCCCCTTTTGTATATTCGCAATCGTCAAACTTATTTCGTTTATACCCAAAGAATAACAAATCCATGCAAAATAATTATTCACTTTTGATAGTGTTGATATTTGTTTCAGGCTTTAAAAGCATCAGTGCACAAACCCATCATTATCGGGTTCAGGGGTACAAGCCAGCAATCAATTTGCTTTGGGATGAAGATGAGGAAGAAGAAGACAGCATCAAAGGCGTGAGTTTTGGGCTGAATCTGGGAGGCTATTTTGCGAGCAAGAAAACCGCTAATTTTTACAACGGCGTTGGAAGCACTGCCAGCGTTGGTCAAAATGAAGTGCAGTATTACAGCATTGAAGAGCGGCTTAACCTAACCCAGCAGTCGACAGCTCAGATAAACAACTACTTCAATTCGTCTAGTTTTTTCCTTCCGAATGACGCCTATCCAGCCAACATGCGCTACATGCCGGCATTTTCAGTTGGTCTTCAGATCAAGTACAATATGAGTCGATATTCTGCCATCATTTTTAATCTGAATGGCATCAAACTAAAAGCCAACGATCGTTTTACAGTGCAGTTTCAAGGCACTACAGCGCAGCAGAATGGGCAGAACGATGTGCGTCTGTTCAATATCAGCGGTTCCGAACAGCGTCTCAACATCAACCTGGGATACCGTCAGGGCTGGTATGTGAACGACGCCAGTAATTTTTACTTCCAGTTCGGCGGAAGCGCATTGGGAACGCGCGTTCAAAGCACCACCATTTTTATTGCAGATAACCAATACGATTTATTCATTGGCGCGCTTAATCCCAATCAGATCCAGCAATTCCAACCGCGCACCGATTTTGGACTTGGTGGATATGCTTCACTTGGCTTTGAATTTTGGTTCAAGAGCGGCTATTCGGCAGATCTGAGCTTCGGATTCTCCCGCGATAAAATGGTATTGCTTTACCTCGAAGAAAGTGGCTGGAATAGGTGGTTGCAGTTGAGTTTTTCGATTTGAGGGTTGGGGGTAGATGGTAGTTGGTAGTCGGCAGTTGGTAGTTGGCAGTTGGTACAGAGTATTGAGTATTGAGTACAAAGTATTATGTATTGAGAATAATTTTCGAAGTAGAAATTGCATAGCACCGCGTGAGAGGTTCCTCGCTTCGCTCGGAATGACAAGACAGCTTGTTGTGAGGAAGCGGAAAAAGAGAGAG
>JBJXFC010000166.1:0-14779 GCA_046153915.1 Flavobacteriales bacterium | reverse complement strand
CAGTCCGAAATCAGCATTGGTGGAAGCAGAAATACAATTGACAGGAACATCGATTAACCCGGGAAGATCTTTTCCATAATTGGTCATGCCATCGGAGAAAACAAAAACCTCGCTGTATCCACCATCGTTGCGAATCGCTCCAAGTTGTGTTCCGCCGTCAAAATCCAGATTGGATAAATAGCTGTCAAGTTCAGACGAGACTCCACCAGAGAGCATAAACGACTTTCTATCGTGAATGCTATAACTGAAAGTCACCACATCGACTTGCGAAGGTTTGAAGTACATCAGGTATTCTTTAGCCAAAGCGCGGTAGTTGGCTTGTGAGGCGCTGTCACACGAGCCCGATACATCCCAGTAAAATGCAATTTTATCCGGGCGTGGTTTGGGTCTGTATGATTCGGGCAGAATAAGTGTTGTGAAGAAATACGTTTTGTTTTCGTTGTGATCGAATTGCGAAATACTCATTTCCTTATCATCACCAAGTGGAATGATAAACGCAACATGTTCATTGAGCACTTGTTTTTCCCTGCTGAATGAACATACCCAATCACTTGAAGATAATTGAAACGTGGTTTTGATTTGCGGACGATCAAGAACAATACTATCGGGAGTTGCATTGTGCACCAGGGCTTCCATCTCGAAATGTTCGAGTGATGCATTGTAAGTAAGTGGCAGATGATAGAGCAGGTAATTGTCGTGCACTGTCAGCTCTTGTTCGTAGGCCACTACAATACGTTTGGTGCCGTTGGCCGGTATGGGATAGATACGTGCTCGGTAATTGTTTCCAGCAACATGCTCAACAAGCACGGGATCCACATTACGTCGCTCGATGTCTTCAAAAACCTGTTGACCTTTGTTTTTTTCGACCACAACACCTTCCTGGAGTGATCCGTTTTTCTCCACGGCCAAACTCGCAATGCGTTGATTTTCTCCAAGTGGAAACACCATTTCTCCTTCCAGGATCCTGTTATTGGGATTGTAGAATACCATATCAAGGGTTGTCACAGAAGCATTTCCCCATGTTTCAATTTTAACGGTTAGAGACTGAAGATGTGGTTCTGTTTCGTTTTCTTTTTTGTGAAGGATAGCCAATTGGGGTGCGATCGACGTTGTATCCGCAAGCGACATCCGCTGGATAACTGGTTTGTCAGGTGTCTGCGTCAGGTTTTTGTTATTGCACGAAAAGGCCGTGAGCCAGAAAGCCAATGCGATGAAGAGAAGTGAAGTTTGGATTTTCATGACGTCAAAAATTTATCGGAAAAGGTAAAAGAATAGAGTCTTCTTATTTGCTGGTACAGGGCATTTTTGGATTGGTTCAAAAGTGTGGTTTTTTTAGGAACGATGATACGCGCTTTTTATGCACCATTCAAGAGGTCGCCGGGGACCCCAAATTATAACCGCCATTAAATTAATACATAATTATATTTTGGTAATGGATTTCACGTATAATTGTCAGCGCAATTAAAACGGAAGCGGCTTTATTGCGCAGATAAAACCTTTAAACTAAAACATACTATCGTCTTTCCTAAATCCGCGCGCGGAAAATGGAGGCATTTCATGACAGAGGCAAATCGAAATTCTTGATTACTTTATTCCAAAAAACAGCTGATAAACATCAACCTATTTTAACCAACCCACACTTATGAAAAGAACTTTTATCATTCCATCCGGAATCACAGTCAATTCAAGTGAAAAGAAATACGACCACTTTGAAAAATCCGAAGTAGAAAAGGCCTCTACCAGTCGGGGCGATCGCAATGCCAGCAAGGTGGAAGTAGATCAGCAGGACATCGTAGAGATGGAACTCGAAGATGGTTCGGTCTGGATTGGCCCGGCATTGGAATTGCCTAAATATTTTGATGAAAACCCGGCCGATTTAAAACCCAGGAGTGCAAATGAATTAAACGACTTTGTAATTCCCGAAGGAATAAAAGACGCCTCTTCAAAACGGGGCGATGCCGGCAAGTTTTTGCTAAAGGCACTCTCTTTTTTCAAGAAGAAGGCAGCCCAAAAGGTAACTTCTATTATTGTTCGCGAGACAGCGAGAAAATTTGACAACAAACAACAGCCTGATCCCGGGCTTTACAGCGTTTCGCCAGAGTTTAAACTCACCAGGGTCAAAGACAATTTGAAGCCCGAGGCAGATAAACCATACGTGTTGTTCATTCATGGTACGGCGTCTAATTTCGAGGGGTCTTTTGGAAAAATACCGGATGGAGGTGAGAACGAATTGAACAAATTTGTAAAGGACAATTATGGTAACAGGATGCTGGCTTTTGAGCATTATACCTTGTCTGAAACACCATTCGACAATGCTTGTGATTTGATTAATCAACTCCCGGACAACATCAAACTGCATATCGTGAGCCACAGTCGTGGAGGGTTAATTGGCGAATTGCTTTGTCTTTTTCATTCTGGTAATAGCGGAGTTGGTTTTAACGATGTACACCTCGAGGCATTGCGCAAAGTGGATGCCTATAAGGAAGGACTTGATAAATTAGTAGACGCGGTGAAGAAGAAAAAAATCCACGTCGAACGTTTTGTAAGAGTTGCCTGCCCCGCTTCCGGAACTCATTTGTGCTCCGAGCGTTTGGATCGTGTTATCAACATTTTGCTGAATTCGGTAAAATACCTGGCACCACCCTCTGCCATTGTTGTTGATATTCTGAAAGAACTCATAGCGGATATTTTGGCTTGCAAAGAAGACAGCAATATTCTTCCCGGGCTGGAGGTGATGTCTCCTCTTTCCACATTTCAAAGCGTTTTGAATGCACCAGATATCAGGATCGATGCGCCGCTTTCCGTAATTCAGGGCAATGCCAAAATAGGTTTGAGTTTCAGATCCATTATTACGCTGTTGTCCAAAGTTGTTTTTCTTGAAAAAAATGATTGGATTGTGGACACTGCTTCTATGACTTTTGGAGCTAGAAGAAGTTTTGAGGTCGGTGTGTTTTTTCAGGAAGGTGAAGAAGTAAATCATTTCAGTTATTTTTTAAATGATCCAACCCGCAATGCGATTGCCAAAGGGTTAGCTGCGCGCAACGGCGAGATACCTGTTGGCTTCAATGCGCTCAACATGGCGATGAATCGTAGCGCAAAACGCGGCGTTATTATGGGAAGTTATTTCCACGATAAGGTAACCGGAAATCGTCCTGTTGTAGTTATTCTTCCTGGAATTCTTGGTTCCAATTTATCACGCGGGGAAGAAGAAATTTACCTCAATCTTGGCAGACTTTCGCTCGGTGGCATGAAGGCGTTGAGCATAGACGCCCCAAATGTCAAGGCCAAAACGATAATTGGTGATGCCTATCGTCAGTTGGGTGATTACCTCAATTCAAAATACGATGTTGTAACTTTTCCTTACGACTGGCGCAAATCCATCAATGGCGAATCGGATATTCTGGCTGAAAGACTTACGGAAATCATGAACGCAGCCCCGGGTCAGCCAATTAAAATTGTGGCCCACTCGATGGGAGGAGTTTTAGCTCGTCATATAATCATCAAACATAAAAACGTGTGGGAACGATTGCAGAGTCATGATGGATTTCGCTTGTTATTCCTGGGAACGCCACTGGGTGGTTCTTACCTTATTCCGGAGGTATTAATAGGGTATGGAAAACGTATCCAACAAATGTCTAAGTTGGATTTCACAAGCACTACAGAAGAGTTGTTGTCTGTATTCTCTCGTTATGAGGGCCTTCTGAATTTGTTGCCTGTCCAGGCTGGTCCACATGATTTTACACAGGAAAGTTTGTGGAAAGAAATGCGCAAACATGCGGCGCGGTATAATTGGCCGGTGGCTGACCTCAGTGAATTTAAAAAGTTCAGAGAAGAAGTATTGGCGCTAGATACAAGTGTTTATCAAAACAAAAACATTGTGTATGTGGCCGGAAAATCAGATCAAACGACGGATTCATTTTTCTATGATCCAAACGAAGAAGAAGGCAAACAACTCACATTCACATACACCGAAGAAGGGGATGGAAGCGTAACCTGGAAAACGGGTATTCCTGCCGAGATAAAAAATTCAAACAGACTTTACTATGTGGCAACGGGGCATGGCGCGCTCGCAAAAGATGACAAATTATTTGACGGTATTGACGACATTCTGGCAAAAGGATATACAAGCAGATTCAGTGCACAGCCTGTCGCGCTGAAAAAAGGACTTTTCAAAAAATTATTTGGTCGGGGTGTAAGTCCGGTAAGCAATGAATCAGAACTGGCAGATGTATTGTTGGATTCAGAGTTGGGATTTGACGATTGGGCATCCGATGCTCCAGCAATAAATGTGAGGCTTACTTGTGGAGATATGATATATGCGCGTCATCCTATAATGATAGGCCATCTCGCTTACGATGCGCTGTGGGGTCCGGAGGACGTTCTGGACCGTTTTCTGGACCATGCGCTAAGCAAGAGAGTGAATCTGGGAGTATATCCGGATATGGTTGGGACATCCAGCATTTTCGAAAAGAATGGCAAGGCACGGGCTGTTGTTGTTGGACTTGGTTCTGCAGAAGAGATTAATTCTTCGCGCATAGAAAAGGCCGTTTCACAAGCTGTTATAAAATATGTTTTGCATCTACAGGACAACGCCCTCTCCAATGGAACAGGACTTAGTAAGGTAGGCCTGAGTATGATACTTATGGGCAGTGGTTATATCGGCTTGTCTGTTCAACAGGCGCTGCAAACAACCATTACCGGAGTCAACAAAGCCAATGAGGCCCTGCGTTCGCGCGGTATTGAAACCGGGCTGGTTGAAGAACTCGAGTTTATCGAAATTTTTGAAGACAAAGCCATTCAGGCATTCCACGATCTCAAGCGGATGCAAACACGGTTTCCACTCGGCTATGTGTTTGAACAGACGCATTTGAATGAAGCGGATGGCAAACGATTGCGGATGATTCTCGATAATCACGAAGAGTGGTGGATGCGCATGAGTATTACGAGAATGAAAGATTCATCGCGCAACAAATTGGCTTCACCTCTTACCCGACTAAAATACACCGCGAGTCAGAATCTCGCGCGTGCAGAGGTTTTCAGAATGAGCTTGAGTGCCGACTTGCTTGAGCCCATTTTGCGCGAAATGTCCATCGATCATAGATGGTCTGCTGATCTGGCCATGACGCTATACACCAAACTGATACCCTATGATTTCCGCGACAATTTTGTGAGTCAGCAAAATATCCAGTTGTTGTTAGATGATTATACGGCTCAGTTTCCATGGGAATTGATGCAGGATACCACGGTGCAAAGTGATCCGCTTATTACCAAGATAGGTTTTGTGCGGCAGCTCACAACAGAGCGATATCGCGAGCGGGTTATTTATCCCGCAGACAATTCGATATTGATCATTGGCGACCCGGATCTTGAAGGTTGGGATATGTTTGATCAACTTCCCGGAGCCAGACAGGAAGCCGAGTTGGTAACACAGATGTTTGCGGGCCAGGCATACGAAGTTACCTCGCTCATTAATAGCGACAGCAATGAGATTACGAAAAAGATTTCGCCCTGGCCACACCGCATTATACATATTGCCGCCCACGGACACTACGATCTCAACAACGTGAATATGCGCGGACTTGTGATTGGCAAGGAAAAATTTATGCGCACCAACGATATCACAGCATTGAATTATGTACCGGAAATGATTTTTGTAAATGCGTGTTATCTCGGACAAATGAATGAGGAGGCCGAACGCATTTCAGAAGAACGCTATCGTCTGGCAGCCAATATCGGCACAGAACTCATCAAGATGGGAGTAAAGGCCGTAGTGGTGGCAGGATGGGCAGTTGATGATGCGGCCGCATTGTATTTTGCAGAGATTTTTTACAAAGAAATGTTTAGTGGCGCTACATTTTCGGATGCACTGCGCGAAGCCCGCAGCGCCTGTTACAATAAGTTTAGAAACTCCAACACCTGGGGAGCATACCAGGGCTACGGCAACCAACAGTACCGTTTATCCAACAAGGCCTGGTCTTCTAAAAATGACGATGGCCAAACACTGTTGGAGCCACAAATAGAGCTTGAATTGCGCAATCTGGCATCATCCAAAACCAACAACGGGGACACTCCATCATCGAATACCCTGAATAGAGTGAAGTGGATCGAGCAGTGGTTGGAAAGACACCAGTCTTCCAATGCAAAATTGTATGAGCTGATTGGTTTGGTGTATTTTAATTTGAAATGTAAGCCTGAAGCCTTGAACGCATTTCAAAAGATGAAGTCATGTAGTGAAGCGTCATTTTCCGTTTCTTCATTAGAGAAGTATTGCATTACACGTCGGAAGTTGGTCAACGAGAACAATGGGGATATAGAATCCATGGAGGAGTTGATATCCATAGCCACGGATTTGAAAATGTTATCGCACATTGCTAAAACCGCTGAACGGTCTTCGTTACTAGGTGGAACCTATAAGGCGATTTTTACAGTGGCAGAGCTGGTTCATAAGCAAACAGGCGACAAGAAACTGCTGGCCGCAATGTCCGACGCTCTAAATGAGGCCGCCAGGCATTACCGCGAAGCTACTGAACTCTGTTCGCAGAACTCAGCAGAGCGCGCATATCCGCTGGTTAATGCACTCGTACTGGAAAAGGCATTACGCAAACAGTCGATTGAACGCACAGCCCGAAATACAATTAAGCCCTCTGCAGAAGACCGCGAAGCACTAAATGAAATAAAGGAATTGTTTGACCAGATTGATGATGTGCTCCGGTTTCCCAAGGATTATTGGGAAAGAATGTACCCATCGAACAGGGCTTTATTTGAATTACTTGTTTACCCGGATGATAAACATCGCGCGCAGTTTGTCAAAGGACTCAATGAAGTATGGGATATAGATGGCTCACCCAACGATCGGGGAGTTGAAATGGAGAACCTTGGGTTTTTAAGGAATCTGTTTTCATTTTCACCTGATATATGCAAAGCACTTTTGGATGCACACAATGATTTGTTGTCGGTGAAAAGGTGAACCTATCTTAGCGTTTGATCCAATGAATTTCTCAGGTTTTTGCCGGGAGGCTATAAACATGGATTTTCGATTGTCTTTGATAGTGTTTTTATAAACGAACGCACCATGTATATTCCACATTACTTCGAAATGACCGATCGCCCTGAGATCATTTCATTTATGCGAAGGTTTAATTTTGCGGTTATTGTGACATCGAAGGACAACACACCCATTGCTTCGCATCTTCCATTTGTGATTTCGGAAAGAGGAGATGAAATTTTACTGCGTGCTCATTTTGCGAAAGCGAATCCGCAATGGAAAGAAATAGAGTCTGCAAGTTCACTTGTTGTTTTCAGTGAACCGCATGCCTACATTTCTCCACAACAGTATGATGCGGTCCAAAGCGTTCCCACCTGGAATTACCTTGCCGTGCATGCAAGCGGAAAAGCGAAAATAATTTCAGAGATGGAAGAAGTCATTGCCATGCTGGAAGAGGCTATCGACACATACGAACCAGATTACCGCGCGCAATGGAATCACTTGCCCAAGGATTACAAGAAAAGCATGATCAAGGGCATTGTGGCGTTTGAAATTCTGGTTACCCAACTCGAGGGAAAGAAAAAACTCAGTCAGAATAAAACCGAGTCCGAACGTATTCGCATTGCCGAAAATCTTTCGCAGAGCGAGGACACTGTTACACGTGAAATAGGTTGGCGAATGACACCATGAACCGAGTGGCTTGCATAAAGCCATAATTCCGACATCTCCACAATAATTCCAACCATCATTCGCAATCGAGATGACGAATCGCGAACCTCACGTACATTATCAGAATGTTAGATTCATAAGAAGTCACGGGAAAAAACTGGCCGGGGATGAAACGTATTTAAAACATTTAATCAGCATTAAATTACCGTATGATATTGACTATAAAGGTCGGTGTATATTGTTGATGAAAAATCCCATCAAATGGCTCAATTGTATTATTGTGAGGTAACAATTATTTGTCACAAATTCAACAATCAACTGCGTGATCGCTTCTTTTTTGTGAAGCGTTTGTGAAACCAGGGCCAACGATCACTGAGGCAATTTTGTTTGTACAAAACCACTACCGACAAGGAGTGTAGAGATCATTTGTTCGAGTTACATAGCCACCCCTCTTTTTATAAAGCCTTAATACACGGGACATCACATACCCCTATGAGAAAAATAGTTTTGTCTCGCTTTAGAATGGAATGGGAAAGCATTCCATTTCCCTGATTGAATAATTAACCAAATACCTACATGTCAAAAAATTCTACATCTTTTGCCAATTGGCGTTTTGCCACGGGCAATTCTTCCATTGGAATGATTGATTTTGCGATCTTACCGGCAGCCGTCGGAAAGATGATTCTGCGCCTGACTATGTTGAGCATGCTGTTGTTAGCTTTTCTAACATCACGCGCTCAAATAACGCTTGTTCAGGACTATGAAAACACGGTTTCTGCTACCATTGGTACTTTTCAAGGTATCAACTTTCGTGAGGCCGGATTCTCGGGTTTGTGCGCCATTCCGGGTACAAACGGCAAGGAATTCTGGACAGTTTCAGACCGCGGAGTAAACGTAGACGGAGCGAATGCAAACCTTGCCGCTTGTCGTCCTACGTATGACAAAATTTATGGTTTTCCGAACTACGTTCCGAAAATTCATCGTATACGTCTCAATGGCACATCTGTAGAAATTCTTCAGACAATCACCATGAAGAGACCAGGTGGAAGCGGCGCTTCAGGTCTTTTGAATCCAACAGGATTTGGAAGCACTGCAGTGGAAGTAGTATCTACTGATACCGTTCAAAACTGTGCTAATTTCTCTTTGAAAACGGCTGCAAAAGATCAGTGGGGAATCGACTCAGAAGGTATCGTTGTGGATGGAGATGGCAACTTCTGGATTTGTGAAGAAGGTGGCCCAACTATTTGGAAATTGAATCCAAATGGAGTTGTTATAAACAGATTCACTCCTTATGCCAACCAGATTGGCTCTTCAGCTATCGACATTCAAATAGATTCAGTATTCGAATTCCGCAAAAACAACCGTGGATTTGAAGGAATCGCAATAACTCCTAACGGAAAAATTTACGCATTTATACAAAGCCCTTTGTTGTTTCCAAACACTGCGACTGGAGAGTCTACACGCATCCACCGCATTTTGGAAATTGATCCAACAACAAATGCCAACCAGATGTTCGTTTACTTAAACGACGGGATCATTGGTGCAAGCGGTCCAAACCAAATCCGTCTGCGTGATTGGAAAATTGGTGACGCCGTTGCAATCAACAACACACAGTTTCTTGTTTTGGAAGCAGCCGCTCGTGGTACTTCTGACATCAAACGTTTGTATCAAATTGACATCAGCGGAGCAACTCCTGTAACTGGCGGTCTTTACAGCGGTGTTACACTTGAAGCTCTCGTTGATGCAACAGGTCTTGGCGCAAACGGAATTACACCGGTTACCAAAACATTGTTTATGGATCTTTTGGCCAATGGCTGGAATCCGGCATTGGACAAAGCAGAAGGACTTACAATTATTGACGCCAATACAATTGCCATTGGAAATGACAATGACTATGGACAAATTTCTGTTCCGCAAGATGGTGTAGCCACTGCAACAGGAAAAACAAGCCATGTATTCGTATATAGCCTTGCAGGTGCAAATGCCATTAGCAACTATGTGCCTGGTCCTGCTACCAACAATGGTGTAACTGGTATCAGCACTACAACCACTCCTTATCTTTTGCCATCAGCTCCTGGAGCGCAATTCACTTCTGTTTTGACAGTTGGTGATCAGATTGGTGGATACAAAATGGTTGGTATTCCTGATGGAATGGGTGCATTCGACAATGGCGATGGAACATTTACTTTGTTGTTGAATCACGAGTTAGGCAACGCTGCAGGTGTTGTTCGTGCACATGGAAGCCTTGGTTCATTCGTTTCAAAGTGGACCATCAACAAATCCAATTTACAGGTTCAAAGCGGTAGTGATCTGATCCAGACACCTTATTTCTGGAATACAACTACAAATTCGTATGACCAGATCACGGGAGCATACAGTCGTTTTTGCTCTGGCGATCTTCCAGCAGTGAGTGCATTTTACAATGCTGCAACAGGACTGGGAAGTCAGGAGCGCATCTATATGAACGGTGAAGAAACCGGAAATGAAGGTCGTGCATTTGCTCACATCGCTACTGGACCAAACGCCGGTAAATCTTATCAATTGCCACGCCTGGGACGTTTGAGTTACGAAAACTCGCTGGCTAATCCAGCATCTGGAAATAGCACAGTAGTTGTGAGCACAGACGACACAACACCGGGTCAGGTGTATGTTTATATCGGAACAAAAACAAATTCAGGAAATGAAATCGAAAGGGCCGGACTAACAAACGGTAACTTATACGGTGTAATTGTTTCTGGTTTGTTCAATGAGGTGAGTGGAAGTTATCCTGCTGCAGGCACACCATTCTCTCTATTCAATTTGGGTAACGTTGAAAACGTGACTGGCGCAACTTTGCAGTCTAACAGCGTTACAGCAGGCATCACCAATTTCCTTCGCCCTGAAGATGGCAACTGGGATCCTTCTAATCCAAACGATTTTTATTTTGTAACAACCAACAACATCACTTCTCCAAGCCGTTTGTGGAGACTTCGCTTTACAGATATCACCAACCCAACTTTGGGTGGAACTGTAGAAGTTCTTCTTGATGGAACAGAAGGTCAGAAGATGCTGGACAACATGACGTTGGATAACTATGGTCACGTAATTATGCAAGAAGACGTTGGAAACAACGTACACATCGGCAAAGTTTGGCAGTATACAATAGCTACAGATCAGTTGAAAGAAGTGGGTGCTCACGATGAGTATCGCTTCATTTCAGGTGCTCCTGGATTTTTGACTCAAGACGAAGAGTCATCTGGAGTTATCGATATGCAATCTATCCTTGGCCCAGGTATGTTTATGGTGAATGTTCAGGCTCACTATCCAATTCCTGGCGAATTGGCAGAAGGTGGACAATTGCTTGCTTTCTACAATCCCGATACATTCGAATCTTCAGAAGAAATCGCAGTTGCAGGAAATAGCCAGAACATCGCAGACGGAGATCTCGCAGCTTCAACAAATGACAATACAGATTTCGGTGGTGTATTTATTGGAACTCCGGTTGCAAAACCATTTGTTATTTCGAACACAGGTTCAACTGGTTTGACAATCAACGCCATCAGTTTTGGTGGATTAAATCCAGGTTTGTTCTCATTGGTTTCTCCTCCTTCATTCCCTGTGAATGTAGCAGCCGGAAGTTCATTGACGATCAACGTCCAATTTGCGCCAGTTGCTTCTGATTATTTCAACGCAGAAATCATCATCACCAATACGGATTATAGCGAAGGAACCTTCAACTTTGCTTTGAAAGGAACAGGTCTTCTTCCGGGCGTTGTTGCTGCCAACAGCTCATCAACACCTTATTTGTTGCCAACAGTTCCAAACGCTCAGTTCACTTCGATTTTGACAGTGGGCGATCAGGTTGGTTCTTATAAAATGGTTGGTATTCCAGATGGACTTGGAGCTTATGACAACAACGATGGCACATTCAGTTTGTTGATGAACCACGAATTGGGCAATACTGCCGGTGTCGTTCGCGATCACGGTAGCATTGGTTCATTTGTATCAAAGTGGATTATCAACAAAAACAATTTGTCAGTAGTTAGCGGAAGTGACCTTATTCAAACTGCGTATTTGTGGAATACTACAACAAGCAGTTATGAACTCGTAACTCCAATATTCAGCCGTTTCTGCTCGGCAGATTTGCCTCCGGTTTCGGCGTTTTACAACCCACAAACTGGTTTGGGTACACAAGAGCGTATTTATATGAATGGTGAAGAAACGGGTCCTGAAGGACGCGCCTTTGGCCATATCCTCACTGGTTCCAACGAAGGTGTTTCATATCAATTGCCACGCCTTGGAAGATTGAGTTATGAGAATCAGCTTGCGTCACCTTTCACTGGTGATAAAACCGTTGTGGTAAGCACTGATGATGCAACTCCGGGTCAGGTTTACGTGTATATCGGTACTAAAACTTCTTCGGGTACAGAAATTGAACGCGCAGGTTTGACAAATGGAAGTTTGTACGGAATTACTGTTGCGGGTCTAATAAACGAAGTTAGCGGAAGTTATCCTGCTCCTGGAACGGCCTTCTCATTGGTTGGTCTTGGCAATGTGGAAAATATGACTGGCGCTGCTTTGCACACCGCTAGCGTTACCGCTGGCATCACCAATTTCCTTCGTCCAGAGGATGGATCATGGGATCCTTCTCAGCCAAATGATTTTTATTTTGCTACTACCAACTCATTCTCTGCTCCAAGCCGTTTGTGGAAACTTCATTTCACAGACATTTTGAATCCAGAACTAGGTGGAACAGTAGAAGTTGTTCTTGACGGAACTGAAGGTCAGAAAATGGTTGACAACATGACCATCGACGGACAAGGTTTTGCATTGTTGCAGGAAGACGTTGGTAACAACGCCCACATTGGTAAAATCTGGCAATACAACACCAACAACGACCAATTGAAACAGGTTGCTCAACACGATCCAAACCGTTTCATTACTGGCGCCCCTTCTTTCTTAACACAAGATGAAGAGTCATCTGGAATTATTGATGTTCAAAGCATCCTCGGAGCAGGTATGTTCATTTGCAATGTGCAGGCACACTATCCAATTCCTGGTGAGTTGGCAGAAGGTGGTCAGCTTTTAGCATTCTTCAATCCTGATACTTACAACGCATCAGAAGAAATCAATGTTGCTGGTATTACTATCTTCTCGGGTGGTGTAAACATCAACGATGGTGATATGACACCAACCACTGCAGACAATACCAACTTTGGTACTGTGAATATCAACAGCAGTGCAAATCGTCAGTTTGCAGTTTACAACAGTGGATCTGTAAATCTCACTATTACAGGTGTTGATTTCGGCGGAGCAAACGGAACTGAGTTTAGCTTGCTTGGAGCTCCGGCTTTCCCATGGGTAATTGCACCTAACGGAACACAGAACTTTGTGATTCGTTTCTCACCTGTTGGACTTGGTGAACGCAATGCTGTTGTTACTATTTATAACACAGACCCAACTGAAAGCAGCTTTGATTTCGCTGTAAAAGGAACAAGTGTTTGTACTCCTTTGAATACGTACGAAACAATTACTGCTTGTGACTCTTATGATTGGAATGGATCTTCCTATACAACAAGTGGTACTTATTCATTTGTTGATACCAACGAGCAAGGTTGTCCGGTAAACGAAACACTTTACCTTACTATTAAATACAGCACTACTTCTGAAGTGAAGGTTGTTGCATGCGATAGTTATGAGTGGAATGGAACAGTATATACTCAAAGTGGTTTCTATCAGTTCATTTCTACAAATGAACAAGGTTGCCAGCACACAGCTATTCTGGATCTAACAATCAACTACAGTTCATCTACATATACTGAAGTTACAGCATGTGATAGTTATGAGTGGTTTGGTACTTCTTACACCGCAAGCGGAACGTATACCAACGAAACCACCAATGAAGTTGGTTGTACTCATATTGACACATTGGTTCTTACGATCAACTACAGCACCTATTCTACAGACGCAATCACTGCTTGTGAATCTTACGAATGGAATGGTTCTGTGTACTCAAACTCTGGAGTGTACTATTTTGAAAGCACCAACGAAGCTGGTTGCACGCACTACCAAACTCTTGAGTTGACAATCAACTACGGTTATTATAGCACTGAATACGCTCAGGGTTGTGATTCATATGAGTGGAACGGAAACGTTTATACCGAGTCAGGTACTTACTATTACAACTACGAAAACGAATATGGTTGTCCTTCAGTAATTACACTTGAATTGTATCTTGGCTACACAACTTACCAGAACATCTATGCTACAGCTTGTGATTCTTACGAGTGGAATGGTGAAATTCTGTATTACTCAGGTGACTACAGCTACACACTTCCAAATCAATTTGGTTGTGATGAAATTATCACATTGCACCTTACAATCAACTACAGCACGTATTCTACTGACGTTGTAACTGCTTGTGAAAGCTATGACTGGAATGGTTCTACGTATTACTCTTCAGGAACATACTCCTACGAGAGCTCAAACGAAGCTGGTTGCACACACTACCAAACTCTTGAGTTGACAATCAACTACGGAACATTCTATACAGAATATGCACAGGGTTGTGATTCTTACGAGTGGAATGGAAACGTATATACCGAATCTGGTACTTACTACTACAACTACGAAAATGAATATGGTTGTCCTTCAGTAATTACTCTTGAACTGTATCTTGGCTACACAACTTACCAGAACATCTACGCTACAGCGTGTGATTCTTACGAATGGAATGGAGAGATACTATACTACTCTGGTGACTACAGCTACACACTTCCAAATCAGTTCGGTTGTGATGAAATTATCACATTGCACCTTACAATCAACAATAGCACATCAAACACCACAGCGGTGACAGCTTGTGATAGCTACGAGTGGTTTGGCTCTTTGTATTATGAATCAGGCGTATACTCTTATGTTACAACCAATGAGTTTGGATGCACACACACTGAGTATCTTGAGCTGACAATCAATTACAGCACTACCTCGACTACAGATGTAACCGCATGTGATAGCTATGAGTGGTATGGCAATGTGTATACCGGTTCAGGAGTATATTCTAATCAAAGTACAAATGAGTTTGGTTGCACATATACAGAGTATCTCAATTTGACCATCAACTACAGCACAAGCTCTTATGAGTAT
>JBJXFC010000224.1:0-7862 GCA_046153915.1 Flavobacteriales bacterium | reverse complement strand
ATCTCTTCAAAAGTATTCTCCGGCATTTGTTCAATCTTTACCAAAATTTCTTTCAGATACAATGCATTTGCAAAACGAAATCCTCCCTTCGAAATATTCTGGTTGCGCAATTGTCCGACAAAGTCGTATAACCCGCCGAACAACTGGGTGTGTATCTGCTGAAGACCTTTCGTAGTGCCTATTTCTATTCCATCAATATCACCTGATTCAAATAGACGGTAAGCATTTTCCAGACCTATTTTATCAATATTCTTCATGTTCCAATTTAAATGGCGCCAAACCAAAGCGCGCAAATATCTACATTGTGTGGCTCTGTGTAATCACAACCAATTTCGGAATAAATATACTAAAATACCATGCGTATTCGGGACGGTTGTTTTATTGGCTGAAAGCCAATGCAAGGCCCCCCTGCAGCAGAACTCCTTCGTCGTTCGCTACAGGGCCGGCCCTGAAGCAGAACTACTCGAATGTTTGCTGAAGCGCGTGATGGCTGAGCTGAAGCCCGCGCCGTGGGGCGAGACACATTGTGGCGCATGCTGCGCTTTTAATTCACAATTAAGAAGTTAAGGAATTAAGATTCCTGCGGAATTTGTGCTATGAAAGTCTATTGTTTATCTGAAGAGAGTGAAACGCACAAGGCACATTTCATTTTAGGCTATGGATGTGCTGTTGTTATGTTGTCACCAATTAGCAAACGTCAAGTTGGCTGCAAGCCAACGCAAGGTGTAGGCACGGGCGCAAAAGCAGAACTCCTTCGTCGTTCGCTTCAGCGCATAATAGCGGCGCTGAAGCCCGCGCCATGGGGTAAAAGATTAACCCGTTGTGTTTAACCGCTCCAAATCCTTTTCAATAAACGCGGCCATCTTTTGAATCAGATCTGTTTGCGCATTTTGATTTTGACGGCACCATTGCAGCCATTCCTGCAGTTGTTCTTTGGTGTTATTGCCACCTTCCAATCCTGAAATGATCTGCTGCATATACTTCATATCCATTTCGGTTTTGTTCATCACATTTTCACGAATAAACGTGTTCTCTTCGTCTAGCTGTGTGAGAAGTTTAATCATATACTCTTTGTGTCCGTCGTCGTTTTTATTGTTGGGCAATCTGTAGGTTTCAACATATTTGAGATATCCGCCCAGATCTTTTACATTGCCGTATGCTTTGCCAAACCATGCACTTGTTTTGTACTCTTCGGGAATCATCAGCAAAAGCAAAGCACGCCTAAGTATAAAACTTCCCATTTCTATATTTTGAGCAGGTACGCCCAGTAAGCCATCCAACTCAGGAATAAGCGCAAGAGGCGTGTCGTCTACCAACACCGGGATGATGCGTTTTTTCATCCCCTGGGCAGATTTAATTTCTTTGCCCACACCTTCCGAAGTAACCGCACTTTTACTCCACAACAGCACCATCACATCGCATTTTGCGAGATGGCTATCAATGACGTTTTGAATGGGATCGCCCTCTACCATATCGGCAATGTCAAACCATACTTCATGACTGTCTAGTTCAATGTTGGTCTTGAGTATGGACGCGAGGGGTTTGTCGGACCAGGAATGGGATAGCAGGATTTTCATAGTTAATAGTTTTAGAAAACGAAGGTATAAGAAAAGGAGGAAACGTGAACTTTAAAAATCAACTCTAAATGAAATCCTTCTCAGATGGCTATCTTCAATTGACCATAAATTAAAGGAGAGCCCAACCCCAAAAAGAAAATGCCGAATATCAATGCCTGAAGATTTTTTGACGGTCTCATTTAAAGGCCGACAGTACAAAAGACATACGGCAACAAGCACCACGAAGATGAGCGAAAAATGGAGTCTGGACACAGGGCTATTTCTATTGCTCCAACAAAACTAAAAAATTCAGTATGTCATTATCCGAGATTCCAGGAAGTGCGTTGACTTAGAAAAGCCTTGCTAACTTTCAACACACAGGTTTAAAGCTTTATATGGCGCATGCTGCGCTTTGATTTCAACATGAAGAAGTGAAGGGAATTAAGATTCCTGCGGAATTTGCCCTGCGAGAGTCTTTTGTTTCTCTGAGGTGGTTGAAACGCAAATCACATATTTCATTTTTTGGAAAAGGCTATGGGTTGGCCATTTAGCATGCGTTATGTTGGCTGAAAGCCAATCCAAGGCGAAGGCACCCTGCAGCAAAACTCCTTCGTCGTTCGATACAGGGCATAATAGCTGCGTTGAAGCCCGCGCCATGGGTGAAACCACCCGACCGACATGATGAAGGTGTTCGTTTCGGAACTCTATTTGCTGGCACCTGGACTCTTTAATAGCGCATTGTTGTTCGCCTGTAAATTTCTTCGAACATAATTTTTATTCCGTTCTTGAATACCATGTCTGTTTCGTCGCTGTCAAAAGTCGATAATGCACTAAACGCTATACCGCTCAAACGCCTCTCCTCTGCGCCATTGGCGTAAATAATCACTACATAGGGGATTTTTGCTTCCACTTCTGCAATCGTCAACCTGCTATTGGGAACGCGGGATAGCCTGGTAGACTTCACGTTAAAGGTTGGACTCACGTCAACTACTTCCAAACACATTCCGGTTGCGCTTATTTCATCGGAGATTTTTACCTCGTCGTAGTAACATTTAAAAGCATTGCTCAATCCTTCCGCAAGCGATTGCCGAAAGGAATATACGCGCATCTTTTTAAAGTGTGGCGGACCAATAATAAGCGTATCATGAATTGAACGATCAAGCACGAGGGTCATTCCGGGCTTTTGTCGTGGTTGTTGGACCGCAACAGTTGGAACCGTTCTGAAATATTCTACTGTAGGCAATCTACAGCCACTGAAAGCTAATACAAACACAAAAAGAAGAAGTACAAATCTGGGCATACGTTTTCTTGAAATTATTGCGGGGCTTTTATTCAAACTACCTTTTTCCGTTGCATTTCTGTGGAATCCTACTACCCGCTTTTTCAAGAGAACGAATTTACAAAATTGCACGATTCCCTGATCAACAACAAATCGGATTTCCGCGAGTCTTTCTAATCCCTTCACTTAATGTTCAGCATTCCGATTTTTCTCCCGCTCCAACTCCTCAACTGTCCTTTTCGCAGCAGCGAGTCTTATTTGTTTGTTCTTCTCAACGAGTTTGGCAGTGGCCCATTTTTCGAGGCGATGATGAAGAGGAACAAGCATGGCCGCAATGCATACCAATGCCAGCAACATGAGTGCAGGATTGTGATGCGTTATTCTTTCCAAAAATGGATGCAACAGGAGATTAAGAAATTCGAACACAATGAGCAGTGCAACGACTCCCAAAAATGAAATGAGCCTTGTGTTGGTAATAATACTTCTACTAAGAAGAAGGAAGATGATGATGAAGGTAATGATGCCAAAACCAATGAGTGCGAATTGAAGATTGACCTTCCGCCTTTGTTCTTCGTCTGCTTTTTTTGCAGCCTCTTCCATCACGCGCAACTGCTCTTTGAAGGCCATGGCCTGCATGGCATTCAGATTGTCCTGATCATATATGGAGGCCCGCATCTGCGATTCCACTTTTGAATAATAATAAGCGCTGTCTACCTGATTCAGTTTATCGAACAACTGTTTCTTAAATGTGGCCGCCATCAGGATGCTGTTCAGATTCTCGCCTTTTTGTGCGAAATTCCAATATTTTTCTGCCTCTTCTCTGGCTTCGTCCAGTCTATCTGAATCGATTAGAAATGGAATATACCTGTTGTAAAATATTCCCTTTCGGTTGTCTGCCGAATCTGCCATACTCTGCGCTTTCTTCCAATAAACATTGGCCAGATCCGTCTCATGCATGCGGGCATAGGCAGTGGCCAATAATGCCTGCAACTGAAATTTGAAGATGCGGGTTTTAAGTCGCTCACTTGTTTGTGAAGCGGCCTGCACGTAATAAAGGGCCGAATCCACCTGGCCCTTTTCCAAAAAGTACACTCCCAGGTTTCTTTGATACTGCACCAACATATGGTCATACTTGGGTGAAGTTTTATCCGGCAGATTCTGTCCACCCAATTTGGTATAAGCATAGAGCTCGTCGAAATTCTCAAGGGAAAAATACCGGCCCGCAATGTCAAAATAGAGCGAACTGATTCTCCGTTTGTCCTTGTATTTCTCGGCAAGTGGGATGGCCTTGAAATAATATTCAAACGCTGTAGTATTATCCCCCTTCTCCGTTGCGAAGTAATAACCTATCCAGTTATAGCTGATTGCCAATAGTGAGTCGTTTTTAAGTGATTGCGCCATTTGCAACAGGTCTACACACAAGGCCGAATCAATGGTATTGCTGCCATATGCGTCGACGCTTTCCAGATACTTAATGGTCGCCGTGAAACGCTCCATTGGATTTTTGTACTGGGCCAATGCGGCCTTTTGGCTATCGGCCTCGTGGCTTTGTGCGCATACGAGTTGAATACCGGCAAAAAAACTAAGGATGGTTAGGGACCTTTTCATGTGGATGAATTCTGTTGTGCGTTTTCAAGCTCCTGCAATGTTCGCTTCGCTGCTGCCAGACGTATCTGTTTGTTCTTTTCTACGAGTTTGGCAGTTGCCCATTTTTCGAGGCGGTGATGCATGGGCACAAGCAATGCGGCGATGCATACCAGGGCCAGGAGCATGAGGATGGGATTGTGGTGGGTAATGCGCTCCAGAAATGGATGCAATAACAAATTCAAAAACTCAAACACGAGCAATAAAGCTACGACACCCAGAAATGAAATCAAACGTGTATTCGTAATAACACCTCTGCTTAATAAAAGAAACAGGATGATGAAGGTGAGTATTCCGAGGCCAATGAGTGCGAATTGAATTTGCATATTGCGCTGTTCTTTCTCTGCGGCCAACTGCAACTGCCTGTCCTGCGCTGCCAGTTCATTCTCAAACATGAGTGCCTGTGTTTCCTGCAGTGTACGTGTGTTGTTCAAACTATCGTTGGCCACCATGTACAGCGTGATGTATTTCAATGCGCTGTCGCTGTTTGTTTGGCGATAAATATCTCCGAGCAATTTTGCGGGCTTGAGTGCCAGATTGGAAAATGCTGTATGCTCTACAGACGCAATCGCAAGTTTCGCACACACCACCGCCGAATCCGGTTGTTGGTTCCTGGCAAAGTGCAGGGCCAGAGCCGCATTGCTGCGACTAAGATAACGCGGAGAAGCCAGTATTTTTGCTTCTTCTCTGGCCATGCGCAAATAAGTCTTGGCCAATTCGTCGTTGTGCAGTGCGCTATGGGTCAATCCCAAATGAGTCAGAACTGCGCTCATATAAGTTCTGTAGTTGGTGCGCAGAAAAATTTCATACGAACGCTGACAATACGAAAGCGCAGAATCAAGCTGGCCTTTGTTTAAATAGGTTTCTCCAAGATTCATCATGGCGAGACCCTGATATTCGTAATCCTTCCTGAAGACGGAGGTCGATTCCACCCGCTTGTACATATCAATCGCTTTGTCGAACTGATCGCGGTCTTTGTAGTGGTGGGCCAGGTCGTGCAAACAATTCATGATGGTTGTAGTGTCAGTAGTCGTTTCTGCCACCCTCAGCGCTTCGATGGCACATTCCAGTCCCTTTACGCCCTGCCCCATCATGCGGTAAGCGTATCCAATGGCCTGCAAACAATTGGCCTCATCCACCTTGTTGTTTTCTTTGCGCGCCTTCACCAGGAGTTTCAAGCTGATACCCAGATCAAGAAGCGGATTGGTTTCCTGCAGTGCTCCCAGCGGTTCGAGGATGGACCGCAATTTGGCTGTATCGGCAATCGCTTCATCTACTGCCTGGAGAATGGCTTTGTCTTTCGCAGAAAGCTCCTGGGCTTGTACGCGCTGTTGCATGAAGCAACAAACGATTGCAAGCAACACACCGATTATCCCTGATTTCATATACTTCATAAATCACGTGTAAACTTACCATTCCCCACACTACATGTACTTGTATCCTGCACGATATTCAAGATCCCGGCGAATTGGTCGGGGTTTGGTATTGATTAAGGTTGTAGGTGCGAGTATAGGTCAAAAATGGGAAGGATGTGAAGATGGGGTGACGGGGCGTACTCCGTGACGGGGCATTCGTTGGGGTTGACGTTCAGTGTAGAGGGGCGAACATGATGGCACGGCATGGTGTGAGAAGCATACGTCAAACAATGCACTTGAATCACTCCAAAAGAAGAAGAGTGCTGCAAATTAGAGGATGATCACAGACATAAAACGCAATTTTTTCGCACTTTGGAAATACTGATTAGGTACCAACACCTGATCGCACTTTGAGCGTTATCGGTGCAATTGTGCGGAAGGTTTTGTCTGGCATTTCTACTTTGATTTTTTCGAAGAATATTTTATCTCCCGGTCTTAACCCAATTTATGCTGTGTGTTTGAGGTCATTGAAATTTGATGTGTAGCTTATTCTCTGGTTTATTCTCTTTTCATAGTGGCGTTTATTTCGATTTTCCTAACATCTTGGAATGTGATCTCTTTTTTGAGTCCATTGTCTTATCCGCCATTTATCCGCCAAAATCTCATTATATCCGCCATTTATCCGCCAGACCTCAATCTATAAGATGTCCCATTTTTCTCTCCTTCATTTATAAAAATCCCCAATTCAGAAAGGTTCTCCAAGTCTCTTAGGGCTGTTCAGTCAGATGTTTCTTTTATCATTCTTCGTAGTAGTAGGAATAGTCTATACCTTTCATAAACATTTCTCTGTCATGAATCTTTGATGTAAGTGCCGATTCTATGAGGTGGTTTAAAACGGAGCTATCAACAGTGCTAATAATCATAGCATTCATATAGTTGTCTTTTCTTATTTTACTCCAGTCCACACATTTTTTCAAGTGCCTCTTGAGCATCAAATCCAGCCATATTCTTGTGCTTCTGCCATTGCCTTCCATAAATGGATGGGCCTTGTTCATTTCTACATATTTGGAAATGATTTCTTCAAATGTGATTTGTGGCATGGCATCTATTTGTTGTAATTTACCTTTTAAGTGCTGGGCATGCACAAATCTATAACCACCTTTTGAAATACTTTTTTCTCTGATTTGACCGGCAAACTCATACAAGCCACCAAAAAGATATGCGTGTATTTGTTGTAAACCCCTGGTTGTACCCACTTCAAATTGGTTTATAAGATTGCTTTCAAACAACGTGTAAGCCTTCTTTTTACTTTGTCCGTCTATGCTGGTGTCACTGTATAAAAACCAATCCAAAAACTTTGTCGCTTTCGAATTCGGGAAACTTCTGGACAATTGAATTATACCCTCGCTATCCAACAAATCGGTTTTGTACATTTTGCCATCTGCAGCCGCCAATTTCAGTTGGGTAGTGGCACTAACCAACTGGCTGTTTTCCTTTTTTAATTTGGATTTCAGATATTTCCAATAGTTCCGGACTTTCGTGTAGTCAGGTTCTTCGTTCAGCACACCCACAATATCCAACACACTAAACCACCACTTGGCGTGGTCATCGTCCCAAACAGCACGCACCTCTTTGTCGTTAAAAAAGCGTATGGATATTTTCATTTGAATCTAGCGTAATTTTCCCTTTGATCTATTACCGGGTCGCAGTATTTCAAAACCACCCAAGCCGGAATTTGTCGTCTTTCGGTAAAGGCAGATTTGGACTTCGGTGTTTACATGGAGTTCTTTTTCCGTTAAACCTTGAAGCCCACCAAGCCATTTCAAAAAGGGTTCAACGCAAAGTAATAGCCGTGTATTCCTAAAACAATGCAGGAATCAAAAAGAAAATTGCTTTTAACCCAGATTCAAGGAATTGCGGTGATCTTGAATAGCACACTGTTTACTGCTGATTCGAAAGTTGAGAGACTCTATTGGGCGCATCCTGCGCTAGTTTTTGAACCATTAAGACATTAAGATTCCGGTGGAA
>JBJXFC010000165.1:0-9106 GCA_046153915.1 Flavobacteriales bacterium | reverse complement strand
AATTTCGAAGTGGGTGGTCCGGATGGAAACTCGCTTTATGAAAACTGCGGTACGGGCAATTTGATTTTTACACGTCCGGAATCATTCGACAGCGATAATAGCTTTGTTGCATATCTCTCTTACAATGGATCAGCAACAATGGGAGTTGATTATACAGAATTGCCTGATTCAATCGTTTTTGATCCGGGAATAGAAAGTGTTGAAATTCCGATTGATGCATTTACGGATGGCCTTACAGAAGGCACGGAAAATGTGCACATGACTATCACGAATCTTGCACAATGTTCTGAAGTAATGCTTGAAAGCGAGTTCGAATTTTTTATCAATGATGAAGCAGAACCGCTCGTTGTAGATGGTTACGAAGAACATATTTGCGCAGGAGGTACTGTTGAACTTATACCAATTATCAGTGGTGGATATGCCAACTACGGTTACCAGTGGAGCACAGGAGAATCTACGGAGACAATCTCTGTAAGTCCTCCGGGAGACATGATCTACAATGTGATTGTAACAGACACATGCGGTATGCCAAGTGATGATGCCGATATCAGTATCATCGTAGGATTTCCTCCAATTGGATTGACCGTTTCTCCTGATCCGATAGAAGTAGGTTGTGGTGGTCTAAATCTTACCGGCGAGGCCACTGGTGGTGATGGAAGTTACACCTGGACCTGGCTGGATGGAAACGGAAATAATATGTGGGGTTGGCAAAATTCGCTTTGGTTAAGCACATGGAATTTCACAGATGAAATTACAGTTTCAATTGTAGATGGCTGTGGTGAAACAGGCGAAGTCACCGTTTATCCAACCAGTACATTCGTACCCATGGTTGTAAACCTTGAAACCAATGTTATTGTTGGTTGTCCCGGTAACTACACAGTTACTCCGGAAATTACCGGAGGCACCGAGCCATTCTTTTATTCCTGGTACGACGCTGCATGGAATTATGTCGGAAGCTCTTCCACTTATACCATCAATATTACGGGATCTACTTTCATGAATTTCAGTGTGAGTGATAATTGTGGAAACTATTATTCTGCAACAATAAACTTCTCCATTGAGCCGGTGGAACTGGTTGTATCACTGCCACAAGGCCTCACAGGTTCATGCACCGATCTTTTCACCATTCAACCTGAAATTACCGGTGGTGGCGGTACTTTTACATACGAATGGACTCAGGGTGGAGATGTAATAGGCAATGATGAAACCCTGCAATTCGTGAGCAATGAAACTACGGATATTCAAATTACAGTCAATGACAACTGCGGTGGTACCGGAACGGCGTCTACTACAATTACCATAATAAGTGTCCCACCGGTATTGACCTTGAGCGAAGATCAAACAGCTACTTGTGTGGAGACACGAACTTTTACCGCAACAGCAATGGATGGCGAACCAGCTTATTCGTTTTTATGGAGCGCAGAAGGAACCCAAATTGCAGCTGGAAATACAGCAGACTATCAGGCTTTTGAATCAACTGAAATTACATGCATTGTTACTGATGCCTGCGGTTTAACGGATGAAGAAACTGTCATGTTGAATATCTACAATCCTCCAATCAATATTGAAATTATTCCTGACAGTTCCATTTGCCAGGGCGATGAAATTAATCTTACGACTGAGGTTACAGGTGGAGCAGGCACTTTAAGCTACTTCTGGCCAACGGTTCTTGATGAATCGGAGAACACGCTTGATCATGTGCTCGTTAGTCCAGGAATATCCCAGGAATACAACGTTATTGTCATGGATGAATGTGGTCAGGAAGAAACAACCGAAGTGGATATTGAAGTGCAATTTGTAGAGGCAGATTTTACGGTTGAATACCTGAATGATTCCGAAGTGATGTTAGAAGCACTTAGCGCGGATAGTTGCCTGGACTGCACGTATTACTGGAATTTTGGAGATGGTTTATCGTTTGTTGGAGATAGTGTGATTCACGAATACGATGGATTGGATCAATACCAGGTGGCCCTCCTGGTTACAAATGCTCTTGGTTGTTACCGAACAGATTATCAGGTAGTATACCCTCCGGTACAATTGTATATACCAAATACCTTCACTCCCGATGGAGATGGAATCAACGATGTATGGTTGTTTGAAGCGAATGGCGTAATGACCTTTGAGTTAAAAATATTCAACCGTTGGGGAGATGTGATTTTCTCCAGCACCAATCCAAATGTGGCCTGGACGGGCGATGTGCACGATGGTGAGTACTATGCCCAAGACGCGGTCTATTCATGGTATATTGAGTACACAGGCGTTGATGGCGATGCAAAAAGTAGGTCAGGCAGTGTAAACGTATTGAGATAACAACTGATAATTGTGTAATATAGAGGGTGGCGCGTCCACCCTTTTTTTTTGAAGGTTAATGTACTTGAGGGATCTAACCAACCAAAACATAATACCAGTTGGCTTAGATTGAAAGCTCCCCTGCTTGCGGCCATTTGCTAAAAATACTTTCAACAATGCATTTGTGTTCATTCATACAGAAATTGGTGAACGCCTTTAGTACAGAGATGTATTTTTGATTTTGGAACTTTTGACCGTGTCAATTGATTGAAATTGTTGTTCGGTTTATTTAACTACTATTCATGAAACAAAAAACGCTACTTTTTATCCTGACACTTTTCGGTATTTTGTTCCTTGTCACACAGTGTTTGGCCACGGATATACCTGCCGGTAACGTGAGTGGAGTTTGGTCACCCTCTGGGAATCCCTACCTTATTCAGGGCAATATCCGTATACCAGATGGAGAGACTTTGCAAATAGAGCCAGGCACCGAAGTGCAATTTACAGGTGCTTTCTTTTTGCGTGTCATTGGCAATTTGCAAGCGTTGGGTGTTGCCGGAGATAGTATACTTTTTTCTACATCAGAACCCGGAACAACCTGGCGGGGAATCCGCATTGACAGTCTGGCGGCTCAAAGTGATACTGCCCGGATTTCTCATTGCAAAATCACGCGGATGCACAACAATGGAATTATCATTTTTAACACCCACAAAGCGGTTATTGAGGATAGCAGAATATATCAGAATACACAATTGTATGTGGCCAGTATATACATGTACAACACCAATGCACGTATAGTTCGCAACGTGATTCACAACAACACGGGTGGACCTGGTGTTTGGACCGCCGGTATTTATTTGTCGGATGGTTCTCCACTCATTGCAGAAAATACGTTTAGGGCCAATGCAGCGCCATATGGTGAAAGTTCGCTGAGTATATGGCGAAACAATATTCCTACCGCCCCACTCATACTGAATAATGTTTTTGAAAATCACACCGCCGGTGTGATTGCATTACACAATTTCGTCACCCCCACGTTTGATGGCAATACTTTTAGCAACAACCACAGCAACTACAGTGGTGGCTGCATATGGATCAGTGCTGCATTTACCGGGTATATTCAAATCCGCAACAATACTTTTATAAATAACAGTGCAGGAGATGATGGTGGTTGTATCAAGATCATTCAATCTCTGGTGAATTTCGAAAACAACTTGTTTAGTGACAATTCGACAACATTTTCGGGCGGTTGTATTCAAATAGAAGACGAATGCACAGTCAATATAGAGTCTTGTGAATTTCGAAATAATCATGCAAACAATTCAGGTTCGGCAATCGCGGTAAATGATTACTCAAATCTGCAAATGAATCGTTGTTTCATTCACAACAATACTGCAACCAGCGGGGCATTTTATGTTGGTGCCCATTCTGAAGCACTTGTTACCAATTGCATTTTCGTGAATAATGAGTCTACAAGCACCGCAGGTGCAGCTTATGTGCATTTGGTATCTGCCCCCGTTTTTTCAAATTGTTTATTTGCCAACAACAAAGCCAATTTGGGTGGAGCTTTTTATCTCTATTGGGAAGGCGATCCGATTTTTAATAATTGTATATTCAGTGGTAATGAGGATCAATATGGCAACAACAATATTCATGTGCAGGATTATATCTGGAATTATTGCAATCCATCGTTTTCACATTGTGTCGTGCAAGGTGGTGAAGCGTCGTTTGTAATGGGAACAAGCACAGTTCAATTGTACGATCAGGTAATTGAAGATGATCCCATGTTTGTAGAAGCAACATTGGGCAGCGGATCCGCATTTGATGCATCTGAAGCGAATTGGAAGGTATGGGCAGAATCATCTCCGTGTATTAATACAGGCACGGGCGATCCGATTTCTTTGGGGTTAGGCGATTTTGATTTTGCAGGCAACACGAGATTGTCTGGCGGAGCATTGGATATCGGACCGTTTGAAGGTGGATTTGGTTTTTTCCTTTGCGATTTAAATCTGGATGGAATGGTGAGTATTGATGATATGACTGTTTTCCTCGCGGCTTTTGGGTGCAATCAGGTCGATTGTGAGCCTGCTGACCTTGACAATGATGGTCAGGTGGGGATTTCAGATATGATGATTTTTTTGGATGGCTTTGAACAGTAATGTTAGGATACTAAAATGCAGTTTATTGGATAAAAAAAATCCGCAAGTTGATTGCGGATTTTTTTATGGATATTATTGTGAGTTTGGATCAATGTATTTCAATCATAAACGGCATACGCGCCTGGACGCCTTTCATTTCAAGGAAAGTTTTCGCATGCATATATACTTTGTATTGCTCACCCAGCACAGAACGCAAGGACTCTTCTTTTTTCTGGCCCGTTAGCTCCTCCATGAGTTTTTCAAATGGATCGATCATCGCAGGGAGTTCTTTAACGGCATAGTCTGTTAAGCCGGCCTGAGCAGCCGCGGCTTTGATGCAGTCCTGCAGATTGCCTATTTCATCTACAAGACCCAGAGTTTTGGCATCTTCACCGCTCCACACACGGCCTTGTCCAATGCTGTCTACCATGGCCTGCGTCATCTTGCGGCCATTGGCTACTTTGGATGTGAAGTCGTTGTAGATATCGGCCACCATATTGGTCATGTATTCCATCTCTTTTTCGTCGAGTGCTTTGTTTCCGGTAATAAGATCTGCGTGTGGGTTTGTTTCATAGCGATCGAAGGTGATACCCAATTTGTTTTTCCAAAAGTTTTCGAGATTTGGAATTATACCAAATACCCCTATGGATCCTGTGATTGTATTGGCATTGGCATAAATTTTATCTGCACTGCAACTGATATAATATCCACCACTTGCGGCATAATCGCCCATACTCACATAAAATGGTTTGCCGCTTTGTTTGATGAGTTCCGTTTCACGCCAAATCACATCGCTGGCGAGAGCGCTGCCTCCGGGAGAATTTACGCGCAACACAATCGCTTTTACTTTGGAATCTTCACGCGCTTTCTTGAGGGCTTTGGCAATGCGTTCGCTACCTATAACATCATCGCTTCCTTCGCCGCTTTCAATCGCTCCAACAGCATATACAACTGCGACTTTGTCCTTTTTAAAATCAGGTGTGTCTTTTTCATCTTTACCCGACTTTTTGTGACTGGAAGTGGCATAATCACCCAGTGAAATAAACTCCAGATCATCGTCAGATGATGCTACATCTACTCCCAATTTGCTTTTGATGATGCCCATCACTTCATCGCGGTATTTCAGCCCATCAATAAGGCGCGCTTCTACAGCTTTCTCCGGAATTACCAATTGCAATGAATCTGCCATGCGGTTGAGGTCTGCCACGGAAACACCTCGTTTTTCGCTGATTCCATCCAACATAACTCTCCAGATATCGCTGATAAAAGTTTCGATCTGTTGTTTGTTCTCGGGCGACATATGGTCGTAGATATAGGGTTCAACAGCACTCTTAAATTTGTTGTTTGGACCGCGGATAACCTGCGCCTGAATCTCCAATTTATCGAGCATGTTTTTGAAGAACATGATCTCGGCGTTGATTCCTCTCCAGTCAATACTTCCCTGCGGATACAGATAGACTTCGTTGGCAGCGCTTGCTACATAGTAACCACCCTGGCTGAAATCTTCGCCATAAGCTATCACCCATTTGCCCGAATTGGAGAATTCGCTGATAGCGCGTCGAACGTCGAGAACTGTACTCGGCGCTGCTCCAAATGAACCAAGTTCAAGGAGAATTCCTTTTATACGGTCGTCCGTTTTGGCGCGCTCCAATTCTTCAACAAGGGTGTTCAATCCCATTTTTTGTTCATCGTTGAACGCTTCAAAATTGAAGCCCTGTTGGTGTGGATTGTCGCGTTCTACTATTAACTGATCAAGCTTGATGTGCAGAACAGAATTGTTTGCTACTTCGACAGCTTTTTCGTCGCCGCTGCCAATGGCCGCAACAACAATGATGATCATAATGACTAACAAGAGGCCCATTGCCAGAAAGGATCCGAGCAACGACGCCAAAAGTGATTTACCAAAACTCATGTGTATGTATATTTAGTTATTGAGCGTTTTTGATGCAAACGAAAATATCTTTTGCGAGATCAAAACTACATTAAGAGCACGTTCGCCTGGTTGCAATTACACCAGCGGCTTTTCACACCACCGGAAGGTAAAAAGAGGTATTTGAATGAAAACCAGTGGAGGTTGTATTTTCGCCCGCTATGGCAGAACATACTGTATATCTCTGTATCGGAGGCAATTTGGGCGAAAGACTGGACAATCTTGAAGAAACAAGGGATTTTCTGACATTCAATTTTGGTGATATCGAGGCCGAATCTTCCATTTATGAAACCGAAGCATGGGGTATGCAGGATACTCCACCATTTCTAAATCAGGTCATTCAATTAAAGACAGAATTATCAGTTGAAGAACTTCTGAAAGAAATTTCTGAACTCGAGGAGTTTTATGGACGTGATAGGAGTGGAGAGGGCTACCAATCCAGGGAAATGGATGTCGATATCCTGTTTTATGATGATCTGGTGAGGGAGGATGAAGTGGTCATTGTGCCACATCCCCGTCTACATTTGCGCAAGTTTGTGCTGGTTCCATTGGCGGAAATTGCACCTCAAATGATACATCCTCGATTATTGAAATCTGTTTCTGAACTGCTTCGAGACTCAGAAGACAGCGGTGAAGCCCATAAATTCAAACTGGATTAACAAACGATAATCTTTTTGGATTCTGCGTTTGTTGTACCTTCTAACGTAATAATGAATAAACCCTGAGATAGATATTGCACAGGAATTGAAGTTTTAGAGGATTGGGTGATTCCCGAATAAATTTTCTGTCCAATACTATTTAGGAAGGTGAACGAATAGCCAGGATCGCTTGTCAATTCTAATGTGCCAGCAACTGGGTTGAAGTAACATGAAAAGGAAAGTGTGTTTTGGCTGCCGATATTACCAGCCAGTGCTTCCAGTGTCTCACAAAATTCATCGTTTCCGTTAACATCATCCATCTTTTCATTGGGTGTTCGCGTTCCGAAGCAGATTTCTTCCCAAATGGAAAAGTCAAAATCATCCTCATAATATAATCCATTCTCGAAAACCATTCCGGTATTGACAATGACGGAACTATTTGGCTGGATTTCAGGAATGTCAAAAAGGTAGATTAATTCTGAGCACTTCGGAATAACAAGTGGATTCGTCAGTTTGTATAGGACGGCATTTGACACAGGGTGATCAGTGAAATTTGTAATCTCCACATCGCAATTGACATACAGGCCATAATAGCCCAGTGTATTGCCAATTTCCAGTTCTTCATAGTATGAATCAAGTAAAGTAATATCAGTAACACCGATGTCTTCCTGAAATTCATCTACTACCGGGCCGAATGAGTAACATTTAAAACAATTTGAATTAAAATTGGTGCCACCCGCATAAAGTTTATTGTCATCCATCAGAAATGAAGACATGTACAATCGATCCGTTTCCGGTATTTCAAGTTCAGATTCTTCAACCAATTCTTCAGTATAGGTAAAAAGTTTGGCGAACATTCCTGGAAATGATCCTACCGCATAAACATTCCCGTTTTCAAAACAGATATTCGGCAAAAAATAAAGGAAGCCGATATTAATTGTATTCAGCACTTCGAATGTCGAATTCATACGCCTGATCCCATTTGTTGGAGTAATGCCATAATAGGTTCCGTTGTGCCTGGTTAGAAAGTCGAATCCGTAAATGGAAACCTGGTTTAATTCGCCCTGCGTTGCCAGATAAGTCCCTTCTGAATTGTATAGTACTACGGAATCAGGCGATAGGGCAAAGGCTTTGGGAAAGTCCGTAAAAAAATTATATTGTACCTGCTGCCCAAATTCATTCTGATTGGTATTGTAAACTTCAAGATGCGACTCTGAGCAGAAAATTAAGATAGAATCGTTGAATAACTGAATTCCCATTTCGTATGTAGAATTATTATACAAAAGAAAAGGGTCCTCATCGACTCCACTCGAGTGCAAGGTGTCCAGCAACTCTAAATTTTCATTGTACCTTTTTAAGACATAGCTTACTCCATTCCACATGCAGTTTTTTTCTGACACAAATTGATAAAGAACTCCATTGTGGACTGTAATATTCGAACTTTTACCAGGAATAATAGAGTCGGCATCCATTAGCACAACACCTTCGGGGGAAACAAGTCTTAATTGACTGAATCGATAATCTGGACCGTCTACCTGTATGCGTAGAACATAGTTGTCGCCTAATTTTTCAATTTGCTCCACATTAGAATATACTCCTGGAGAGCGATTGATTTCAAAACCTGTTTGCCCGCAGATTTTTGTCATAAGGCCAAGGGAGATTGCGCAGAGGATAAAAAGTTCTTTCATAGTTTAATGCTCTGACAATGATACGACTAAATAGGCGAGTGCTACAAGAATAAACAAAAAAAACGGGACCCAAACAGGCCCCGTTGATGATAATCATTTTGATTTTTTATCAGGCCAACACCATCTTCACTTTATCTGCGGCTTCCTGCAAAGTGATTACGGAGTGAACCTGTAAACCGGATTCATCTATTAGTTTTTTGGCTTCAACCGCATTGGTTCCCTGCAGACGCACAATGATTGGAACAGGCACATTGCCAATGTTTTTATAGGCATCTACTATTCCCTGCGCAACACGGTCACAGCGCACAATTCCACCGAAAATATTCACCAAAATGGCCTTTACGCGTGGATCTTTCAGGATGATACGGAAGGCAGTCTCAACACGTTTGGCATCTGCTGTGCCGCCCACATCAAGGAAGTTGG
>JBJXFC010000163.1:0-3306 GCA_046153915.1 Flavobacteriales bacterium | reverse complement strand
TTACTCAAAATGGAAATGTGTTGTTCCAGGGTGGTACGTACGACAACAATGCGGAAGGCGACGTTCTCGAAGTAAATTTCTGCCTTACTCCCGGTTGCTACACGCTTACAATGTATGATGAATTTGGGGATGGCATGTGTTGTGAATATGGCAATGGAAGCTTCACGCTGTTGAACCAAAATCAGGTGAGTTATGCAACGGGAGGAACATTTGCCGATTCTGATGCAGTTGATTTTTGTGTCGATGCCAACGCTGTTTCCGAATTGGATGGCACTACCTATGGAATGTTTCCAAATCCTGCGGCTACCCAGTTGACAATAACAAATACACGCAATGCAGACTACATTGAAATTCGCGACATAAGCGGACGATTGTTGAAAAAAGCCAATTGCAACGATAGCTTCATGCAATTCCCCATTGTTGATCTTGCAGATGGAACCTATTTTGTGAGCGTATTTGCTCAAAATAAACAGAGTGTGACCAGGATTACTGTTCAGCATTGATATTCAATATGTGATGTGGATAAATAGGCCGCCTTGTGCGGCCTTTTTCCTGTATTGACTTTCCATTCGGACTACTTTCGGCGCTCTGTTCTTAACCAGGCTATGATCGATTTTATTCAGGAAAACTTGTGGGGGTGTGTGGGGGCTGCGGTGTTCGTTTTGGCATGGATCATCCAGGTATTCTATTTTTTAAATTATTTCCTCAAGTCAGCGGCCAAACCCGCTGAACCCAAAGGTCTTAAACATGGAGTATCGGTTGTGGTGTGTGCCCGCAACGAAGAAAAAAATCTCATGGAAAACATTCCAGTTATCATGGAACAGGATTATCCGGATTTTGAACTTGTTGTTGTAAACGATAGTAGTTGGGATGATACCGAAGGCATTCTCAAAGCTCTTCAAGTGCGCTATCCCAATATCCATGTTGTGAACCTCGATGAGGAAAAACAAAACATGCAGGGCAAAAAATTTGCGCTCACGCTGGGGATAAAAGCAGCTAAAAACGAAATTATCTTACTCACTGACGCAGACTGTGTTCCATCTACCAACCATTGGATTCGTGAAATGGTGGCGTCATTAGATGAACAAACTGAGGTGGTACTCGGCTTTTCTCCTTATACCCGTTATCCGGGTTGGCTCAATCGCATCATTCGCTTCGATACGTTGATGATTGCAGCGCATTATCTGGGTTTTGCACGAGCTGGTAAACCCTACATGGGCGTGGGCAGAAATCTGTGTTATACCAAAGACATTTTTTTCAAAGTGGGTGGATTTAAGAATCACTACAGTATCGCGAGTGGTGATGATGATCTCTTCGTCAATCAGGTGGCTACAACGCGCAACACGGTTATTGTCAACAATCCTGAGGCGCACACATTGTCGGAACCCAAGAAATCCTGGAAAGATTGGTTTGCCCAGAAACGCAGGCATTTTACAACAACTCCTTACTACAAACAATCACACAAAAACATGCTGATGCTCTGGCCACTCAGCTTTTTCTTCATGTTCGCTGGCTATGCAACGGCCATGGTTTTTCAAACAGGAATGTTGTTAGTAAGTGGAATACTGCTGTTGAGATACATCACTCAAATAATTACCTTGCACAAGGTTAGTGTGAGGCTTGATCAGTCGCGCGATTTGGTGTGGCTTGCACCGTTTCTCGAAATTCATCTCCACACATTAAACCTCGGATTGTACATAACGAACCTGGTTAGAAAACCAAAGAAATGGAATTGATTGACCACCTTAGCGAAAAGGGACAATACGACTATAAACTAGTCCAGAAGGCCCTTACAGAAAAAGATCAGAAAGCCTATGCCGAATTGATGGCGCGCTATCGTGAGCCTATTTATTTTATGTTGCTCAAGATGGTCAACAACAAAGACGATGCGGATGATTTGACCGTTGAGGCATTTGGAAAGGCTTTCAGAAGATTGGATCAGTACACTCCTCAATTTGCATTCTCAACTTGGTTGTTCAAAATAGCCACCAACAATTGCATCGACTTCATTCGCAAAAAACGCATACGGGCAATCAGCATCGATGCGGGATATCAAACAGACGATGGAGATGTAATCGAAATCAGCGTTAAAGACAGCGTGCTCGATCCCGCTGAGGCTCTTCAGAAAGAAGAACGCATTCGCAAAATGCGCGAGATTGTAGACAAATTAAAGCCACGTTATCGTCGTTTGGTTGAGCTGCGATATTTCGATGAGAAGGCCTACGAGGAAATTGCAGAAGAACTAAAACTTCCGCTGGGAACAGTAAAAGCTCAGTTGTTTCGCGCGCGCGAATTCTTATTTCAAATGATGCAGAATACGAAGGACAGTTACTAGTCTTTCAATGATATTTATTCGTTCCCGCCCGTTTGAAATCGCACATCATTCATACTTATTTTCCGAAGCTTTCCGCTCAGCAATCAGATCGCATGGAAGCGCTCTACGATGTGTATGTGCATTGGAATGCTCAGATCAATGTAATTTCACGCAAAGACATTGACCTTCTCTATGAACGGCATGTTTTGCATAGTCTCGCAATCTGTAAATTTTGTCCATTTACTCCCGGTAGTCTGATTCTTGATATAGGCACCGGTGGCGGTTTTCCGGGCATTCCACTTGCCATCATGCAGCCCGATGTAGAATTTGTTTTGGTGGATAGCATCGGTAAAAAAATCAAAGTAGTAAATGAAGTGGCCACTGCGCTTCAATTGACGAACGTTAAAGGATTGCATCAGCGCGGAGAAGATATTAAAACCAAATTCGATTTCGTTGTATCCAGGGCAGTGGCAGAGTTGCAAATGCTCATCAATTGGTCTGACAATAAGATGAAGAAGGATCAAATCAACGGACTACCCAATGGATTGATTTGTCTAAAAGGCGGCGATCTCAAAGAAGAACTCAGTGTTGTAAAACGCCATGTCGATGTTTTTTCGCTTACCGATTATTTCAAAGAAGAATTTTTTGAGACGAAGAAGTTGATTTACGTGCCGCTGGTGTGAGATGCTAAATTCAAGACTCAAGACGCTAGACTCTAGACTGAAGATGCGGTACGATTAATTTGAACTTTGCTGTGTCCATGAACATTCGTTTTTTAACCGCACTAGAAGCAGAACGCCTTGTATCATTCGCTTCTTTGCAAACAAAGCGCGCAGAGGAGAAACGCGCAAAGATCGCGGAGGGTTTTGGAATAGCAGTTGGCGGCATCTGGCACTTCCTTTCAAAGATATCGCTGAATCCCGCACGTGCGGGACACAAATCTTCAACACACCACTGAAGCGCCAATTGATGGTGCTGTTAAGCGCAGGGCT
>JBJXFC010000001.1:0-7004 GCA_046153915.1 Flavobacteriales bacterium | reverse complement strand
TACTTCCGAGGGTATTTTATCTATCCCTCAATCTGGATTTCTAATCAGGTCTTCTAACTATTGCACCTTTTTTCTGCATTAGGAAGGTAAGTAAATGTGCGCGAAGAGTAAGTGAACTCTTTCTGTCCTTAACTCCTAAATGGAAAAAACCAGCACCAGCGGTGCTATTTTCCATCGCCCTTATTGCCCTGGCGGCTCAAAAAGTCCCATTGCCGGTTGTAACGTGAAAGATGAAGCCAATACCATACAACAAAGATTTGATTACGGCATAAAAAAACCGAATAATTATTCGGTTTACAAAAAGCCAAGTTCAAGTTGTGCTTCTTCACTCATCATACTTTTATCCCACGGTGGATCCCAGGTAATTTCTACTTTGCAACCCGTTACACCTTTGACACTGGCAACTTTTTGCTCTACATCAGGTGGCAGGGTTTCAGCCACAGGGCAAGAGGGCGATGTAAGAGTCATCGTAATTTTAATCTCGTTGTTTTCGAGAACGTCAATACCATAGACCAATCCCAGTTCGTAGATGTCTACCGGAATCTCCGGATCGTAGATTGTCTTGAGGACCTCGATTATTTTATCTCTGAGTTCGTTGTTGTCCATATCAATTGCTTTTGCCTTGCGTCATTTCGAACGCAATGCCATAGAGCTTCATTTGTTTTATCATAGATGCGAGTCCATTGCTTCGGGTAGGTGAGAGGTGTTCTTTTAACCCAATGTCTTCCACGAAGTGCAATTGACAAGCTGCAATTTCGTGGGGTGTCGCATACGACAATACACGCACCACCAATGCAACCAGTCCTTTTGTAATAATGGCATCACTGTCGGCTGTAAACATCACTTTGTTGTTCGGGATAATCTCTGCATGCAGCCACACGCGCGACTGACAGCCTTTGATGAGATTTTCTTCGGTCTTGTATTCATCAGCAATCAAAGGAAGATCTTTACCCAACTCGATGATGTATTCGTATTTCTGCATCCAATCGGTAAACATGCCGAATTCATCTATGATTTCCCTTTGTCTTTCTTCAATACTCATGACCGCAAAAGTTGTAATGATTTTTGAAGTGCAGTAACAAAACGATCTATTTCTTCGAAAGTATTGTAGAAGGCAAATGATGCACGAACAGTGCCTGGTATTCCAAATCGATTCCAGAGTGGTTCGGTGCAATGATGGCCTGTACGCACCGCTATGCCTTGTTTATCGAGCAATGTTCCAAGATCGTAAGGATGAATTCCTTCTACGGAAAAAGAGAGTACGGCTATTTTGTTGGATGATGTTCCATAAATCCGCAGGCCTTCAATTTCAAGAAGAGCTTTGGTAGCATAAACAAGCAATTCTTCTTCATGCCGGGCCACCGTTTCTTTATCCAGTGAGTTTACAAAATCAATCGCAGCCCCAAGGCCTATAAATCCAGCGATATGTGGCGTTCCTGCTTCAAATTTGTGTGGAAGTTCGTTGTAGGTTGTTCCGCTAAATGAAACGGTCTTGATCATCTCACCACCGCCCTGATAAGGTGGCATGGATTCCAACAACCCGCGTTTGCCATAAAGAATTCCCGTGCCTGTTGGGCCATACACTTTATGTCCACTGAAACAGTAAAAGTCAGAGTCAAGATCCCGCACATCTACATCGAAATGTGCCACGGCCTGCGCTCCATCAATAAGGGCAATGGCATTGTGTGCATGCGCCAGAGCAATCATTTCCCGAATGGGGTTGATCGTGCCCAGTGCATTGGAAACGTGATTGACAGCTACAACTTTTGTTTTAGCGTTGAATAACTTTTTGGCGGCATCAATATCCCATTCTCCGGCATCTGTCACAGGAATTACCCGAATCACAGCGCCACGTTCTTCTGAAATCATTTGCCATGGAACAATGTTGCTGTGATGATCCATTTCAGACAAAATGATTTCATCACCGACTTGCAGATTTTTTCTTCCCCAGGATTGAGCAACTAAGTTGATGCTTTGTGTAGTGCCAGAGGTGAAAATGATTTCAGCCGTTTCTTTAGCATGAATGAAGGCACGAATTTTTTCACGTGTATTTTCAAACGCCTCTGTCGCTTTGTGTGCGAGATAATGGGCGCCGCGGTGAATATTGGCGTTGTAGTTTTTATAGTACGAATCGATGGATTCAATAACTGCTGATGGCTTCTGAGTTGTAGCGGCGTTGTCCAGGTAGACCAAAGGATACGACCCAATTTGCTGATGAAGTATAGGAAACTCCTTTCTCCACGTTGCAATGAGTGATTCGTTGATTGTATCCATTTCCATCTTCAATGCTGTATTCAGGCAAATAATAAATCGCGCTTGATCAACTCTGAAACAGCGTAGTTGCGTATTGGTTCAAGTTCTATTTTATCGAGAACAGCTTGAATAAAGGCCGTCGAAAGCAATTTGCGCGCATTGGTATCGCTCAATCCACGCGACTTCAGGTAGAATAATGCCTGCTCATCCATTTGTCCGGACGTACTGCCATGACTGCACTTTACATCGTCGGCATAGATTTCAAGTTCGGGTTTGCTATTCATTTGCGCATCATCGCTCATCAAAATATTCGCATTGCTTTGGTAGGCATTTGTTTTCTGAGCATCGGGGCGCACATATACTTTGCCATTAAAAACTCCTGTGCTGGAATCGAACAGAATACCCTTGTACAATTCGTTGCTATTGCAATGCGGAAAGCGGTGATCTACTTTGGTGTGGTTGTCTACAAACTGTCTACGTCGCGGCAGATACAATCCGTTGAGGTTGGCTTCGATGTTTTTACCGTCGAGTGAAATGTTAAGTGCGTTGCGAATCCAGCCACCATCAATGCTCAATGTGTGGATGGTAAAACGTGCGTTGCCATCAACAGCAATGAGATCTTCGTTGATTAGAAACTGGGCATCGTTTTCCAACTGAAGTTTGTAGTACTTAAGTTCGGCATTTTCTTCAACATGCACATTCAATATGCGGTTGGAGAATGATTTTTCTTCAGAAGTCGAAACGTAAGATTCAACAATATGGCAGGATGATGATTGTTCGGCCTGTATTGCAAATCTCACCTGGGCAAGGGATTGAGAGCCTGTGGTGATGTGAAGAATGTGAATGGGTTTGGAAACAATTGCATTTTTTTCAACGTCTATGCGGAGCGATGCCGTGTTGTATGCCGCATTCAAAGAATTGAACAACGATTCGTTTCGCAATGAACAAGTGGACTCTTCTAGTGTATGGGTAATGCGCACTCCGCTTACTTCTGTCTTATCAGAAAGTTCTGCTGAGAAAAATCCATTTACAAAAACCAGTACATGCGCATCGAGGTTTGGTATGCGCCAGCCATCAATGTTTGCGATAGACTGACCCGCGTTTATATTCCATGACTCATTGCTTATTCTGGCAGTGCGCGTGTACTTCCATTCTTCGTTCCGTGTAGTTGGAAAGTTCATGGATGCAAGCGATTCGTGCGCCCTCAGAACAACTTGTGGAGCGCTTTGAGAAAGCGGTGTTTCAAACGCTTTAAAGCTTTCCAGAAATTTTTCCATCACAGGATTGGATGTTAAAGTGGATTCCATGTCAGCTTCAGGCGTTCAATGATTCTACTTCTTCTTTGATCCAATCATATCCTCTCTCTTCAAGTTCGAGAGCGAGTTCTTTGGTACCACTTTTTACAATGCGTCCTTTGTACAATACATGCACAAAATCCGGCACTATATGATCGAGCAGGCGCTGATAGTGAGTAATAACAACGAATGAACGATCAGGTGATCGCAGAGCATTTACTCCGTTTGCAACAATGCGCAATGCATCAATATCAAGTCCTGAATCTGTTTCATCCAGAATTCCCAAACAGGGTTCGAGCATTGCCATCTGAAAGATTTCATTGCGTTTTTTTTCACCGCCGCTAAAACCTTCATTTACTGACCGGTTGGCGAGTTGTCCATCCAATTCAACAAGTTTCGACTTTTCACTTACGCGTTTCAGAAAATCTTTGGCACTCAGTGGTTCCAGTCCGCGGTGTTTGCGCACTTCTGTGAGAGCGGCTTTCAGGAAGTTGAGATTGCTCACTCCCGGAATTTCTACCGGATATTGAAAGGCCAGAAACATGCCTTCTCGTGCGCGTTCTTCAGCAGCCATTTCGAGAAGGTCTTTCTTCAAAAATTGAACAGAGCCAGCGGTAACTTCATATTCCTCGCGGCCCGCAAGCACCGATGCGAGTGTTGATTTGCCAGAACCATTGGGTCCCATGATGGCGTGAACTTCGCCTGCGTTTACAGTCAACGACAGTCCTCTCAGGATTTCTTTTCCTTCGATGCTGGCGTGTAAATTTTCTATTTTAAGCATAACGTCTATAATCTATCCTACGCTTCCTTCGAGCGAAATAGCAAGCAATTTCTGCGCCTCCACTGCGAATTCCATCGGTAATTTATTCAGTACTTCTTTGGCATATCCGTTTACAATAAGCGATATGGCCTGCTCCTCATCGAGTCCGCGTTGCAGACAATAAAAAATCTGGTCTTCACCGATTTTCGAAGTTGTGGCTTCGTGTTCGACTTTGGCCGATTTGTTTTTTACTTCGATATAGGGGAATGTGTGCGCACCGCATTGATCGGTCATCAGCAATGAATCACATTGCGAAAAATTGCGGGCGTTTTCTGCACTTTTGTTAATCTGTACCAATCCACGGTAAGAGTTCTGACTTTTTCCAGCGCTGATACCTTTCGAAATAATCGTGCTCGTTGTATTGCGTCCGAGGTGAATCATCTTGGTACCGGTATCTGCCTGTTGCATATTGTTGGTTACCGCAACAGAATAAAATTCACCGGTGCTGTAATCACCTTTCAACACACACGATGGATATTTCCAGGTGATGGCGCTTCCGGTTTCAACTTGTGTCCACGAAATTTTGGAGTGATTTCCATCGCACAATCCGCGCTTGGTGACGAAGTTGAACACACCACCCAATCCGTTTTTGTCGCCGGGATACCAGTTCTGTACCGTGCTGTATTTGATCTCAGCATTTTCCATAGCAATGAGTTCCACCACAGCTGCGTGCAATTGGTTTTCGTCGCGTTGTGGAGCCGTGCATCCTTCCAGATAACTCACATAACTATCGTGATCTGCAACTACGAGGGTGCGTTCAAATTGCCCGGTGCCGCCTTCGTTGATTCGGAAATAGGTCGACAATTCCATGGGGCACCTTACACCTTTTGGAATGTAACAAAATGAACCATCTGTAAAAACAGCCGAGTTGAGAGCGGCGTAAAAATTATCCGTTCTCGGAACTACCGTGCCGAGGTGTTTTTTGACGAGATCGCCATGTTCGCGAATAGCCTCACTCATCGAACAGAAGATGATTCCCAATTCGCCAAGTTTTTCTTTGAAAGAAGTTGCAACAGAAACAGAGTCCATTACAAAGTCAACAGCCACACCGCTCAATCGTTTTTGCTCTTCGAGAGAGATCCCCAGTTTGTCCATCGTTTTTTTCATCTCCGGATCGAGTTCATCGAGGGAGTTGAGTTGTGGACGTTTTTTGGGAGCGGAGTAATAAGAGATCGCCTGAAAATCGGGTTTGGTATAATGCACATGCGCCCAGTTGGGTTCTGTCATTTTCTGCCAGATGGCAAATGCTTCCAGACGCCATTGCAGAAGCCATTCGGGCTCTTCTTTTTTGGCCGAGATCAATCGGATAGTAGCTTCAGTTAGTCCTGCAGGTGCTTTGTCCGATTCGATGTTGGTTACAAATCCAAATTCGTAGTCTTTATTGGTAACCGATTCTAATATTTCGTCTCCTTCGTAGGCCATATTTTTAGTTGTCGCAAGGCTGATTGAGGAAATCAGCGCCGACGGTAATCACATATTAAATTGAGAAACTTTCGCCACATCCACAGGTGCGCGATGCGTTTGGATTTTTAAAAACAAATCCTTTGCCGTTGAGTCCGCCGGTGAAGTCGAGTTCTGTACCTACCAGGTAAAGAAAACTTTTGCGGTCTACCACTACTTTGACACCGTTGTCTTCAAAAACCTGGTCGCCATCTTTCATTTCAGTATCAAAAGTGAGCTGATACATTAGTCCGCTGCAACCACCGCCTTCCACGCCCACGCGCACGAAAGCATTTTGAGGGTGATTTTCGCTGTTGATCAGGTGCTGCACCTGAGACTTGGCATTGTCGTTTACCTTGATCATTTCATTTTACCTTTATGGTCTTTAAACCCCTGTTGAAGCCTGTTTGTTCTACCAAACGCCACTTATTTAGATATATTCTAAATTGAGCGGGGCGGCTAAAATACCATGTTTAAGGTAGTGGAAGCGAATTTTTGGGGTGAAAAATGGAAAAATCGTGATCAAGGTCAGTCTGGGCGGGGGGTGGAGGATAGGAGAGTAGGTGAATTTGAACCCCAGAAATTGAAAATGGAGAATTGAAAATGGAGAATGTTGCAGCGCGCCTTCGGGAGGGGATATGTTGTCCTGTTTAATGGCGTCTGGCTGATTGGCTATTCGTTAATGAATAGCTACCCCATTTTTTAACGCAGAGCCGCAGAGAATGGTGATGTAGGCTTTGAAGAGAAGAGAGCGCACGAGAAGCAGAACTCCTTCGTCGTTCGCTTCTGTGCATACAGAGAATCGCGTCGCGATTTGGTTTCGGAAGTTCTCGTTTACCGACAGGATTCTGGTAAAATCAGTCTCACTCTCATTCTCGCTCTCGCACTCTCTCTCAGGGGCGTCATTCCACATGAGTAGAGTGATATATGGAATCTCCACTCACATACTTTGAGCTTTAGTCTGAGCTGTAACTTGGATGGACGATACGTTAACGAATAGCTACCCCATTTTTTAACGCAGAGATTTCTATGTCTTGATTCAAGCATAATCCTAACTTGTTAGGATGATTTTTCAACAGATTACTTTTTCATAAGGTGTTTGTCTTTGAACAACAGCCCAAATTCGATGAATTAGTTTGTTTCGAATAGCGTTTATCACACACATTGGATTCTTTCCTTCCGTAACTTTCCTGATG
>JBJXFC010000159.1:0-7677 GCA_046153915.1 Flavobacteriales bacterium | reverse complement strand
CCTTTCTTTTCAATCATGATGAAATGGCGGCAGGCATCGGCATCCTTATCTGTTTTGAAATGTACAGTAATGGTATCGGCCGACCATTCTCCGATAAGAACATTGGAATAGGTAGTGAAGCCCGAAGATTTTTTTCCCTCAATCATAAAACGGGTATCGAAAAATTTCTTCCAGTCTTTGAAATAGTCTTCAGAGCTGCTTATCACACCATAGGTCAAAGCCGGACGAGACTGCCCATTGTAAGTAACCTGTTGTGTTTCATAAACGACCGATGGGGTATTCATCAATGCCTCACCGTATTTATCAACCTGAGCGAGGGTGAGAATAGTTGAGAATAAGATCGGAAATGCAAGTAGCAGGTTTTTCATAAGAAGGATGGATAAAATTTCAAGGCTAAAATACACCCTTCATCCCCTCGCAATGTGAAAATTCGAAATTACAAGCCCAGATCTGCAGAAGTCAAATTTCTCCGGCATTAACGGGTTACAACAATATATCCAACCGCCTCAATTTTGTCAGAAGAACATTGGCCCCGGTAAGTTACTGCATACGTATATACCCCGTCTGGAACGTAATACTCGCCATTTTGATGCGCATTACCAATCCATGGATCTTCGATGGAGTTCGATTTGAAAACCTGATCACCCCATCTGTTCCAAACTTCCATTTCAAATTCGGCTACATCCACACCTTGGGCGAGAAATACATCATTGATCCCATCATTATTCGGAGTAAAAGCATTTGGAATATAAACCGATGCCATATAATCCTGCATGTAAACGTTGATCAATCCTTCCTGAACACAGCCTTGATTATCTATAAATTCATAACAGTATTGCCCATCCTGATCAGTGGTGATATTCTGACCGGTTTGACCATTGCACCAGGTATAACTTTCACTTCCTTCAAAAGGAATGGTGAGATAAGTGCTGGAACCTTCGCAAAAGTTCACATCGGTAATCAGATTTTTTGCAGGAATCATCGTTACATTGACGGTATCACGACCTTCGCAATTGTTCCAGTTCACTTCAACGATGTATTGCCCCGGATTTGCAACTGCAATGGCAGAAGTAATCTCATCGGTAGACCAGAGGTATTGAGCATCCGGCCCAGGCTCCACTGCCTGAATGACGATCTGGTCATCATAATAACAAATCGGAATATCCGGCTGAAGTTGAAGATCAATCTGATCGATGACCACTACCTCGTCTGAAAAATCATCCACCTGATCGCACACGGGCTCGCTTATTTCCAATGTTATGGTATAAGTACCGGGAAGATCAAGGTAATCTGATATATTTTCTGTGCCCGCAATCATCTCACCATCGATATACCATGTGTAATCCAAATCAGCACCTGTGCTCTGGTTATCAGTTTCAATATGTAAAAGTTCACAAGCCTCAATTTGTTGAACTATAAAAAACGATTCAATTGGATCTGGCTGAATCACTGTAACAGCCGAAAAGGTTGTATCCGTTCCCGGACATTCACTGTTTCCATAAGCATATAGAGTTACAACATATTCACCGGCATTCGCAAAAACATGAGATACATTTTGACCTTCCACAGGCAATGTACCATCACCAAAATCCCAAACGAAAGAAACTCCGCCGCTGTTGTTTTCGAATTCAACTTCGTAAGGCGCACATCCCTGTGCATCATCATTGCCAATCACCGCTACGACTTCATTAAAAATAGTGACTTGTTGCGTGATGGTAGAATCCGATAAACAGCCTTCGTCTTCGGCAGTGAGGGTAACATCATAGGTGCCAGGCTCAAGGTATAGGTGTTCAGCGTTTTCATCTTCAATGATGGTGCCGTCACCCATGGTCCAGGTATAACTCAGAAAATCATATCCTGTAGTATTGATGCATTCAATGGATTGGGTAGAACAATCAATGGAATAGGTAAAGGATGGTACATAATCAACAGGCACACTGATCACAATATCGAAGAAGGACGTGTCGGCTATGTTGCAACTCAACGAATCTGTAGCAATAAGGCTCACTTCGTAAACTCCGGGATCTTCGTAGATATGCGAAGGCTCATACTCGGTGCTCGTAGCGCCATCACCAAAATCCCAATCAAACGTATCGCCCGTGCTGAAGTTGCTGAAATTCACCTGAAAGGGCGCACATCCCACGATATCTGAACCCGAGATTGCCGAGTTCACTCCGCTTACATCAAAGTCAATTTTGAATACACCAATATCCCAACCCGAAGATTGATTGGTTGCCCATGCATCGGGTGTGGTGGTAAATCCTCCACCGGAACACACGCCCTGATATACGGTTCCATTCTTATCAAAACGACTTGTGCCACCATCCACGTGGTTTTCTGAATACATAGTAGCAAACTCAAGTTCTTCGAGATTTTCTGTAAATACAGCGAGATAAAATCCGCCCGTATTATACAATTCTTCAACGAGAGGAAGTGATCCCCATGCCGAATAAGAAGAGATATAGATGTTGTTGCAATGGTCAACAAGAAATGCAACCGGCACAAAATCAAATCCTCCAAAATCTCCTCCACCATCACCAAGTCCAATTTGGGTTCCCAGCATAACATCGCTCAATTGCGCATTAAATTTCACAATAAACTGTGTGCTGTTGGGCACTGAATAAACATCACCCACTATCGGCATGTCTACTCCTCCCTGCCCATATACAAATACGTTGTCGTCATTGTCGAGATCCATAAAGAATATTTCATCCTGTTCTTCTGTTGCTAAAAACGTGCAATACTGCAAGGCACTCAGATTTGAATTAAAACAGGCTACAAATCCATCCATGAGGGCAGCTGCCCATTGATTGTTGATGTCACCCAGATAGGTGGTTTGGTATGCGCCTGCAGTGACGGGGAAATCTGCTCCACCGGCCATTCCAGCGACATAAATATTTCCATTTGCAGCCTGACGTACAGCAAAACCGGTATCCGGTTCTTCACTTCCGAGATAGGTTGATACCTCCAGAATGCTAAGATTTGAATTTAATCTGAAAACCACAACATCCTGACTACCCGGGCCTGCGTTTTCAGATTGATAAGCACCATTGGTGACAGGAAAATCATCAGACGAGCTGAAGGACGCGATAAGGGGCTCCTGATTGTTGTCGAGAATAATTTCTCCCCGGTAGGTGTCGCCATAATTTACGGCAGCCTGATTTTGTCCATCGCTATCCGATCCTCCGATAAAAGTTGATCCGATTAGCTGACTTCCATCCTCAGAAAATTTCACTACAACTATATCCGCACCCCCATTGTATGTGTCGTCATACGATGAATTGAGCGCCGGAAAATCACTTGATGTTGTGGAACCATACACATACAATTCGTGCAGATCATTCGCAATCATACTGTGGGGATTTTCTGAGTCGTTGCCGCCAACATAAGAAGCCCAAATGAGATTTATACCTTCAGGATCGAGTTTGCTGATACCGAAGTCGGTACCTCCACCGCCAAAATTTTCCTGGAAAGCGCCATCCGATGTTGGATAACCTACCCCGAATGAGATACAACCTGTGTAGATGCTTCCTTCATTATCGAAGGTAGCTGCATGGCCGTAATTGGTAACATTCGTGCCAGAAAGTGTAGCGGCTATTAGCTCAGGGTCGATGATCAATTCGCGGCTGTGATCATAATCATTCGGGAAAACAAATCTTACCTCTCCATCCTCAAAAGCATAGTGACATTCTACTTCATGCAGTTGGCCATTTACAAGCTGAAATGCGTAAGGTGCATTCTCACGAAATTCTCCGACTGAAGTTTGAATTACCAATTGACCATCTGCCAGAGAGATGGATTCCTGTCCGGTAAAGGTGTAACGTATCTGACCTGGATCTTTTCCAGCCTTTACAATAAAATCAAATTTGAAATGATTGAGACTGCTCGAGGCACGGAGGTCGATGCCGTCATATAAGTTTGGATACCGTGTGGCGTGGTAAACCGGCACATGACCTGCCCATTTCGAAGCATCGTTGCCATTGAAATAATTGTAATAATGGGATTGAATTTCTTCACCAACAGGAGCTACGGCATTGTTGCCCAGAAAACGCATACGCCAGGCATGAGCAGGAACCGAAAATCCCTCCTTCTGTTCCGGTGTCCATTGATTGTATTCGTGTGTTTTGGCCCATTCCAGCGGATCAGTAAATGCATAAGTTATACATCCCGTTTCCATAAAAACAGCGCCATTTTGCATGGCAACACGGTGCTTCACATTGGGGTGCCATTGACCATTGTTTTTAACATATTCAAGTCTTTTGGGTTGATGTGCAAGGGCATGCAGACAACAGTAAAAAGCAAGTGAGAAGAAAAGAATAGCCCGGTAAAAGGTTTGCATGAGGGTAATTTTGGTTTCCAGATAACAGACACCCGAATTTCACTATTAGTTGCTTTAGAGACCGTTAATTCAGCGACTTAAACTGGGCATTCGGTAGCCAATTATTCGGTATGAGAACTACGATTCTGTGTATCAGCTAAACTTTCTACCTTCGCAAACTCAAAATGACACAGAAGATGAACAAAGACTGGCCCCTCTGGGAAATATTTATTCGAAGTAAAAGTGGCCTGGCGCATAAACATGTGGGCAGCCTGCATGCCGCTGATGCCGAGATGGCAATAAACAATGCGCGTGATGTTTATACCCGCAGGATGGAAGGGATCAGCATCTGGGTGGTAAAAAGCAGTGAAATAACAGCTTCATCACCAGATGAAAAGGGATTTATGTTCGATCCTGCCAATGACAAGGTTTATAGGCATCCTACATTCTATGAAATTCCCCCAGAAGTAGGTCACATGTAAACATATCACAGCATTTTCTGTTGTAAAAAGCTCAATTCAAGTGGACAAAACATCGCATTTTCAATACATCCTGCGCATTGCGGATAACTGTCTGATTTATGGTCAGCGCCTCAGTGAATGGTGCGGGCATGGCCCTGTGCTGGAAGAAGATATTGCGCTTTCCAATACTTCTCTCGATTATCTTGGCCAGGCAACTCATCTTCTGAAATATGCAGGAGAAATTGAGGGAGCTGGACGAGATGAAGACCAACTCGCTTTTCTTCGTGATGCCGATGAATACCGAAATTTGCTGATTTCCGAATTGCCCAACGGCGATTACAGCTATACCATCGCACGCCAGTTTTTGTTTTCAACCTGGTACTTGTTGTTTCTGGAAAAACTTAAAACCAGCAAGGACACGTTTCTTGCAGGGTTTGCAGAAAAAAGCATCAAAGAAGTGCGGTATCACGTGCAACATGCGTCTGATTGGGTATTGCGGATGGGCGATGGAACAGCGGAAAGTCATGAACGCATTCAAACTTCATTTCAAAAATTATGGGAATTCACTCCCGAATTTTTTATGATGGATGAACTCGATAATGCAGCTGTTGCTGACATGATAGGAGTAGATTGTTCTCAGCTAAAAACTCAATGGCTCGAATCAGTTTCTGGTGTTATGAAAGAAGCCACACTCGAAATGCCTGTAGAAGTGTGGGGACAACGCGGTGGCCGTCAGGGCAAACACACCGAATACCTTGGCTTCATTTTATCGGACATGCAATACATGCAGCGCACCTATCCCAATGCCAAGTGGTAATTCTCATTTCCAATTGAACAAAGAACAAATCTATTCGATTCTAGAAACGGTAAAAGATCCGGAAATTCCTGCATTGAACGTTGTCGAAATGGGAATTGTGCGCGAAGTAAATGTTCAGAATTCGACCATCATCATTACGCCAACGTATAGCGGATGCCCTGCAATGAAAACCATTGAAGAGGATATTTTATCTGCACTTCAAAAGAATGGTTTCACTTCATTTCAAATTCAGACTTCACTTTCTCCTGCGTGGACAACAGATTGGATGACCGATGCAGCAAGAATTAAACTCGAAAAAGAAGGTATCGCACCGCCGCAGAAAGGGAGCGCAGACAAAAATTTACTGATGGGTAGAATTCGCGATGTAAAATGTCCGCGATGTGGTTCTCACGACACTACAATGATATCACAATTCGGAAGCACTGCCTGTAAATCACTATACAAGTGCGAAGATTGCAAAGAACCTTTTGATTATTTTAAGTGCATTTAGGGGGGAGATGCTAGATGCTAGATGCTAGATGCTAGATGCTAGACGCTATGTCTTGGCCTAAAAAAGGTTGACTTCTTTTTACAAAGATGTATTAGTTGTAGTTGTTTTTTCTTTTTTGCTACTTTTTTCTTTTTTGTTGATAAGATCGATTTTTGTTAGTTCCGGCTCAATCCATTGGTAGATGTGAGTTTTAGGGCGCTTTGATTCTTGTAGATTGTTGATATACCTTTCAAATTCCATGGGTGTTCGAAGACTTAGTTCTAAATGATATCGCTCATTGTTGTAAAGGTTTTTGACCTTTGCGGCTGTGTTGATGATGTTTCTTTCATTTATGTTTAGGTGCATCAAATATTCATTTTTGACTGTGCCCTGGACTCTTTCGCAGTAGGAATTTTGTTGAGCCCGTTTACACATGCTTTGATGTATATCTAAACTCGTAAACAGTGATCTTAATTTCTCACTCATGTATTGTCTCCCCCTGTCTGAATGAAATATACATCCACGAATACTTTCTTTTGTTCTAGTTTTTATTGCCTTCTTTAACGCATGATAAACATCATTAGCCTTCATGGTTTTGCTTACATGAAGTGCCAGTAATCTCCGGCTGTAAACATCAATTATGGTGACCCCATACATATGCCTTTTTCCAACTTGTAGATAGAAAATATCGGATTGCCAAAGCTGATTACACCTTGTAAGAACAAGCCCATCAATGAGATTGGGAGGTGTTGCCAGTCGCGTGGCTACGGTCGTTTTATGCGGTGCGCGAAGTCGTTTTAACCTATATCCGCCAGTAGTAGCAAGCTCAATAAATTTATCGCGTCCCACGGATAAATCACTTTTGTAGTGATGATAGATCTTCTTTAATCCCATCCGCGGGTGCTTAGCTCTCATCTGATCACAAAGTCCTATTGTTTCGTTCAATAACAATTGCTTAGAAATTTGTCTTTTCTGTTGCTTATGAATGGCTTGCCTGGACAACTTTAAAATCAAACTAACATCCTTCAACCGGATATTCAAGACGCTTCTTTGGGTTCGGTACCACTGGTAGGTTTCTGATCGAAATTTTTTTTTAAATCAACTCCATATGACTTACCAGCAATCTCAATGAGCTTATTGAGAACATCTACCTCAAGTGTCTTACGACCCAAGGCTGCTTCCAGCTCTGCTATTTTCTTTTCCAACTCTCTGGAACGATAGGCTTCGCTTTTATCTTCTATTACCATGGTATGTGATGTTTTTAAAGTAGAACTATATTTATTCAACCAAACATAAACACAAGATGGATGAACTCCTAATTCTCTACTTGCCTGATAGGCCGAACATTTCCCGGACTCTATGTCCCTAACAACTTGTTTACGAATCTGTTCGCTAAACACACGGCGCTGACGAAGGCCCGATTTGATGACTTTTTTTTCTTTCATAGGTTTATGTATTTTCGTCAACCTATTTCAGGACAACACAGCATGAGGATAGTTGCAAATGTTGATACTAACCGAACTAATTTGCAGTGTAAAAATGGCCACCAAAAGAGTGGATGCAAAAGTGGTTGGTGAGATTTGATACTTAGAATTTATTTGACTTCCATCCG
>JBJXFC010000172.1:0-2554 GCA_046153915.1 Flavobacteriales bacterium | reverse complement strand
GAAGTGATTGGAAGTTTCAGCGCCGGGGCGAGTGTTCGCAACGAAGTGACCGATAGTTCTATTACACAAATCATTTATGAAATGGAACGCCTCGTCAACGAACCTGTTCCGGATAGCACTTTGACTACTATCAAAAATATCATGAATGGAAGTTTTGCGCGTTCACTCGAGCGCCCACAAACGATTGCCAATTTTGCTTTGAACATCGAACGTTACAAACTGCCCAAAGATTTTTATCAGACTTATTTGCAAAAACTGAATGCTGTTACAGCCGCAGAGGTGCAGGCGATGGCTCAGCGTATTATCAAACCGTCTAATTGCAATATCACTGTTGTTGGAAACAAAGAAGTTGCAGCTAAACTGGCCATATTCGCTGGCAGCGGAAAAGTAGAAATGTTCAACTACGACGGATCACCATTTAGCGAAATGAAACCTGCTCCTGCTGGCATGACCAAAGACGATGTATTGAAAAAATACATTGAAGCAGTGGGCGGTGAAGCTTTGCTTTCGAGCATTAAATCTTATGAGCAAACAGGCACGCTCGATATGGGTGGAATGAGCGTACAAATGTCTTTAAAAATGAAAGGTGGAAATAAAATGCTTCATACCATGAAAATGGGTCCGATGGAAGTGATGAAACGCGTTTACGACGGCAAAGTAGGAAGAACTTCGGGCATGGGTCAGCCAACCGAATTGATGGATGAAGGTGCCATGGGCGAATCCAGACTCCAATGCGATATGCTTGGTGAATTGCATTATGCACAGTATGGAATTACTCCTGTGTTGAAAGGAATAGACTCAGTTAATGGTGAAGACGCATATGTAGTTGAGCTTCAAAAACCCGATGGCAGTGTTAGTACTGATTATTTCAGCGTTAAAACTGCACTCCGTATCAAATCTGTTTCTGCAGAGGGAGAAGGAGAACAAATGCAAGTTGTAGAGACACTATACACTGCATACTCAGAAATTGGCGGAATGAAGTATGTAAGTAAAATGACACAAAGTGTAGATGGACAAGCCATGGAATTTACCTACGATAAAATGATACTGAATCCGGTAATTGCAGACACGGAATTTGCTATCGAATAAGATTTTTAATTTTGAAATATGAATTGGGACGAATAATCTTCGTCCCTTTTCTTTTTTATATCATTTTTGCCAAATACACAAATCGCCCTTTGAAAGCACTTCTCAAAAAAGAAATTCTTCTTGAATTGCGCCAGAAACACGCTCTGGCCGGAATTGTGATGTATGTGCTTTCAACTGTTTTTGTGTGTTATCTGGCATTTGATAAGACCGAAAGTCCGCGGGCATGGGGAGCTTTGTTATGGATAACCGGCATTTTCACAGCTTTTAATGCCATGCAAAAAACCTTTGTGAATGAAGGCGGAGGAGTGCATCTTCACCTCTACTCGCTTGCCAGTCCGGGAAAAATCATTCTCGCCAAAGCGATATACAACGCCACGCTGGTTGCGCTTCTCAATATCCTCAGCGTCTTTTTCTTTGTGTTGTTTTTTGGCAGCGATGCCCTCCAATCTGTTGATATTGTCCAGTTTCTTGTGGGAATAGTTCTTGGCAGCAGTGGTTTGGGCCTTGGACTCACTTTTATTTCCGGATTGGCGTATAAAAGCGGCACCGGTGTTGGGCTCGTTGCCATTCTTGGGTTTCCTGTCATTATTCCCTTGCTCATAACCATAGTGCGCTATACAACACTTGCGCTCGAAGGCGTGTCTTGGGATACAAACGGTCTCAATTTGTTGGTGCTTATTGTACTCAATTTGATTTCGCTCATTTTAAGCTATGTCCTGTTCCCATACATTTGGCGAGAATAATTCTGGTGAAGAAATGCACTATCAATACCTAACTCATAAGACGTTGTACAATGTAAATTCCATTCTTTTTCCAAATACACTATGAATAAATGGATTAAAATGGTATGTGTTGCATTGCTCGTGTATACTGCAGTGTTTTCGTTCTGGCATCCGATGGTTCCCGGTGTAATGAATGTGGTTACTTCCGAATTTAAACCAGGGCGCAATGAATTCAACTTTATTGGCTACAACACCCATTTTCAGTCGGAAAGGAAAGATCTTAAGCTCTATGTAACATGTGATAACCATACGTATTTCTGCACGGAAATCACAGATGTAAAATCAGAAAATGAAGTGGTGGCGAGTGTCGTTTTGCCAGATACCATTTCGACTTCCAATTTCAGTTTTTATGCGAATACACCTACCGATGGAACAGTGCATTTTAACCCACCCGTAATAAGCCAGGGATTTGTATTGGCCAAAACCACTTCCATCCAATCATGTGATATCGAAGTCGTTTCAGATGAACACCAGGGATTTGGTTATCCATTTCAACCCATTATCATCGAGAGCATTCGCAACCTGATGTGGCACGTACCGATGTGGTTTACGATGTTCGTATTGATGATTATGTCTTTCATTTTTAGCCTCATGGTTTTAAGCAAAGGCAAAAAGGAAGAAATGCTGGATGTTACGCTCAAAAAATCACTTAATTCTGACTTAAAAGCTGCGGCTTCGGCATC
>JBJXFC010000157.1:0-7583 GCA_046153915.1 Flavobacteriales bacterium | reverse complement strand
CTCTGCAATTCATGCTACTTACTACAATGAAATGCATGTTTCGGAATCCTGCATAAGACTGATGGTACCTGCTGATCAATATAAAAGGTTGACAGAATTCGTTCGGTCAAGTCTTGATTTAGATGCTTCGGGTAAATCTATTTGGATCAATACCAATGCGGTTTATGGTGATGCGGATGCTTTTTACGAAGCTCAGGGAAGCTATAGTTTGTTTCACACGTGTAATGCATGGACAAACAATGCACTCAAAGCTTGCGGCCAGAAGGCCTGTCTGTGGACCATTTTTGATACCGGAATTTTTCTGAAATATCAAAACTCCTGAAGTTCGCAATTTGACCGCAGCATCTTTTTAGTCGAAAGAAATTAAACAATCCAGGGATTTTATTGTTCTGCACTCATGTTCAAAATTGTACTGACTTTTAGTGTCATCTTGTCCTGCGCGATTTCCTCATGGTCTCAAACCACATCCATCAGTGGTCAGGTAACGGATAAAGCAGATAATTCACCACTTCCATTTGTTGCAGTTCGCATCCAGGATGGCAGCAATGGTGGCATTACAGATGAAACTGGCAATTATAGTATCGCAGGCTTGAAACCTGGGTTGTACAATGTGGTGTGTGAAGTGATCGGGTACAAAAGTGCTATCAGTTACGAGGTGGAAGTAACCATCGATCGCCCCGCTATTCTTAATTTTCAATTGGAACAAGATCAGAAAGAGACGGAAGTAGTGGAGATTGTTGGTTCGAATATCAGCAACCGCGAAGAATCGCCCATCAGCATTCGCACTATTGGAACCAATGAGATAAAACGCAATCCCGGAGGTAATCGTGATATTTCGCGCGCCATTCGTTCACTTCCCGGTGTTGCGGCAGTTCCCAGTTTTCGCAACGACATTATTATTCGTGGTGGTGCTGCTAACGAAAATCGTTTTTACATCGATGGCATCGAAATTCCGGTAATCAATCACTTCAGCACACAGGGAGCAAGCGGTGGTCCGGTAGGAATGCTGAACGTGGATCTCATCAAAGAAGTCGAATTTTACTCTGGAGCATTTCCTGCCAATCGTGGCAATGCATTGAGCAGTGTACTCGAATTTGAAATCAAAGAAGCGCGCACTGATAAGTACACAGCGAATGTTGTATTGGGAAGCAGCGATATTGCTGTAGCTGCCGAAGGTCCAACGGGTAAAAATTCTGGATTGATCGTTTCTGCCAGGAGAAGTTATCTGCAGGGTTTGTTTAAAGTGCTTGGTTTGCCCTTCCTTCCTACCTACAACGACTTTCAGTTTAAATGGAAAACCAAAATTGACGATAAAAACCAATTGACCATTCTTGGACTTGGTGCAATCGATCAATTTGACCTGAACCTTGATCTTGACAATAATCCTGATGATGAAAACTTCGCGCGCAATGCCTATTTACTTTCAAATCTTCCCATCAATGAACAATGGAATTACACCGTGGGAACGAAGTGGGATCGTTATACAGAAAACGGAAAATGGACTTTTGTTTTGAGCCGAAATGCCCTGCAGAACGATGCGTATAAGTACACCAACAACGATGCTGCTCTTCCGCGAACATTTGACTACACCAGCAGAGAAGAAGAAAATAAACTTCGCATTGAAAATAAGATTTTTGGAAAAAATGGTTGGAAATTGGTGTATGGTGTAGGATATGAATATGCACAATTTACCATTGATAATGTTTCAAAACGGTATCTGCCTTCAATAGATTCTACGATTGCATTCACATACGAAGCAGCATTGAATCTCAACAGATATGGCGCCTTTTTGCAATCGAGCAAAACGTTGCTGAATAGCAGGCTTATTGTATCGGCTGGGTTTCGCGCGGATGGAAATAGTTTTAACAAAGAGATGCAAAATCCGCTGAATCAGTTATCACCAAGGGTTAGTGCACGATTCTCATTTGCACCACAATGGAGTTTTAATGTCAACTCCGGTATTTATTATCAGTCCCCGTCTTACACTTCTTTAGGTTATGCAGAGAATGGTGTACTTGCTAATACGGCCATGAAGTATATCCGCAATACCCAGTTAGTAGCGGGAGTAGAATACGATTGGAACAAACGCAATACAATTATTACAGTAGAAGGATTTTACAAATACTATGAGAATTATCCGGTGAGTATTAACAATGGAATAAGTCTCGCAAATCTTGGAGCTGATTTTGGCGTTATTGGAAATGAATTGCTTTCGAGTACAGGCAATGGCAGAAGTTCGGGTGTAGAGTTTTTATACCAACAGCGCTTTTACAAAGGCCTCTACGGTATTCTGGCATATACCTATGTGCGCAGTGAATTTACCGGATTGGATGGAAAATATGTGCCCAGTAGTTGGGATTCACGGCATCTCATAAGTGTTACTGGCGGATGGAAATTCGGAAAGAATTGGGAATTGGGCGGCAGGTTTTTGTTTAGCGGCGGATTGCCATTTACACCCGATAATCTGGATGCGTCGCTGCAAATTGAAACGTGGAATACACTCAATGCAGGAATTCCGAATTGGTCACAACAGAACAGCCAGCGCATAAAGTCCTTTCAACAATTGGATATGCGCATTGATAAAAAATGGTTTTTTACCAAGTGGTCGCTCGATTTATTTTTTGATGTACAAAACGTGTTGAACAGCTCTACACCACTCAAACCTACGTTGGATGTAGTCCGCGATGCACAAGGTCAGCCAGTTCCAGATCCCGAACGCCCGGGATATTATCAGGCCAATTTCCTGAATGAATCTTCAGGTAGCTTTTTGCCGAGTGTAGGGGTTATTATTGAGTTGTAAAACGTATTGCGAGATGCGAAGCGCGAGATGCGAAGCGCGATTTGCGTAGTGCGATTTGCGATTTGCGATATGTGAAGTGTGAATTAAGAGGTGCTATCCAAGTCTCTATGGAAAAAATCGACTCCCGTGATTCAGCCTCGTGCTTTTTTTTAGATTGGATATTATCGTCATCCGATATTAAGCAACCCCCGCCCCATCGCCTCTCTCGCTGCCTAATTAAGTAGACCAAAAATGATTCTACCTTTCCAAGTGAATTTGTTTCCATTAGCTCCAGAAAGGCAGCGTGCCTCTCCATTCTGAGAGGCGGGCAATCAACTTCGCGGATGAAATGACACTGAACAAGATGATCTGTCAATTCCGTCTTCGATTCGAAAATTACGTTTGAATCCCAGAGCCCAACGCTGCTAACCACAACCAATTGCAAAGCAATCTCTGCGTTCTTTTGGCCTCACCGCTGCATAATCACGTGGACCAAATAATTTCGGATTATGGAAGACTATGTTATTCGATAAACGAATGGAAGGCAGCTGCCTCTTCATTGGGAGAGGCGGGCAATCAACTTCGCGGATGAAATGACACTGAACAAGATGATCTGTCAATTCCGTCTTCGATTCGAAAATTACGTTTGAATCCCAGAGCCCAACGCTGCTAACCACAACCCATTGCGCAGCAATCTCTGCGTGCTTTTGGCCTCACCGCTGCCTAATTACGTGGACCAAATAATTTCGGATTATGGAATACTATGTTATTCGATAAACGAATGGAAGGCAGCGTGCCTCTTCTTACTGAGAGGCGGGCAATCAACTTCGCGGATGAAATGACACTGAACAAGATGATTCGTCAATTCCGTCTTCGATTTGAAAATTACGTTTGAATCCCAGAGCCCAACGCTGCTAACCACAACCAATTGCACAGCAATCTCTGCGTTCTTAAATTCAGCAACCTACATCACACAACCCTCTGCGACCTCTGCGCGTTTTTTCTCTGCGAGCTCTGCGGTTAAATCCGTTGCGGAGCAACCCCAGAACCTATTGCGCAGCAACCCCAAAGACTCCCTCATCGCAAATCGCATATCTCAAATCGCGCATCGCATCTACCCGAAATACTTCCTTACCACATCCATCAACTCCGCATGGATATTCGAGTTACTGCACACCACGTCCTCTCCGAAAACCGCATTGTCGCCTCCGTTGAATTCTGTCACTTTTCCGCCAGCTTCTCGTGTAATGATTGTACCCGCCCCGACGTCCCACGGATTGAGACCGTATTCATAGAATGCTTCAAATCTTCCGCAGGCTGTCCAGGCCATATCAAGAGCTGCACTGCCCAGACGACGCATTCCACGTGTGCAATGAGTCAGATCTTTGAATAGGAGCATGTACTGATTTTCTTTCCCAAAATCGTCGTAAGGAAATCCGGTTGCGAGAAGCGAAGAGCCGAGTTGTGGGATATCACTTACCCTGATTTGTTTGCCATTGAGCCAGGCTCCACCACCTGTCCAGGCGCTGAAACATTCGTTCATACAGGGATCAAAAATGACTCCAAGGATGGGTGTATTTCCATCACACAGCGCAACACTGGTGCACCAAACCGGCACGTTGTGCACAAAATTGGTGGTGCCATCGAGTGGATCGATCACCCAATTGAGTCCGCCTTCTTTTTTTTCTCCGGTTCCTTCTTCAGCTACAAATCCAGCTTCTGGAAGCATCGCACTGAGGCCTTCTACAAAACGCCTTTCAGCTTCTTTGTCTACAAAAGTGACGAGGTTGTTTTCCGTTTTTAGTTCCGCAACAGATTCACTCACAGTTTGTTCTTTCATCCATTGACCGGTTTCTTTGCTGAGTGCGATAACCTTTTCGGTGAGAATGCGCAGTTCTTCTGTTAACATACCTAAAAATTGTTGAAGTTTGTAGTGATAAATGAAGGTGCGAAAATGATTTGCTATTTCATTTGTTGGCCATACTAAAAGCCGTTTTTAGAAACAAATGATGAACAGAGCCAAAACCGCGTTTCATCACATAACAATTCCGTTGAGTTAACGTTTACAGCAGATGCCAATACAAATAGACAGAAGACAATTACAAAACCTGGGCAGGCTCGAGTTGCTCGCCAAACAAGCTGTTGAAGGTTTTATTACCGGTCTTCACAAGAGTCCGTTTCATGGATTTTCGGTAGAATTTGCCGAACACCGTCAATACAATACCGGCGAAAGTACCCGCCACATGGATTGGAAATTATTTGGGAGAACAGAAAAACTCTTTGTCAAAAAGTATGAGGAAGAAACCAATCTGCGCTGTCAGATTCTGATTGATACCTCTGCTTCCATGTATTTTCCCAATGGCGTTGCTCCCGAAGGAACGGAGATGAATAAAATTAAATTTGCGATTTATTCGACGGCAGCCATTATCGAATTGCTCAAGCGGCAGCGCGATGCCGTGGGAATTACCTTGTTTGCGGATAAACTGAATTTGCATACCAAAGCGAGCAGCAGTGGCTCGCATTTGAACTATTTGTTTTCGGAACTGGAAAAAGTTTTGGAAACTGTTGGTGGTCATGAAAAGACCAAAACCTTTGTCACAAGCACTTTGCACGAGGTAGCGGAGAATATTCATCAGCGCTCACTCGTTATCATTTTCAGTGATATGATGGACAATTCGGCCGATGCCGAACAATTGTTTTCTGCTATGCAGCATTTGCGTCACAACAAACATGAAGTCATTCTTTTCCATGTAGCGGAAGGCAATAAAGAAATCGATTTTGATTTTGAGAATCGACCTTATACCTTCACGGATCTGGAAAGTGGAGAAGAAATCAAAGTAAATCCGGCAGATATCCGTGAGACCTACATGGAGCGTATGAAAACATTCCGCCAAAATCTCAAAATACGCTGTGGTCAAAACCGCATCGACTTCGTGGAGGTGAATATCAACGATGGATTTAATCCGGTGTTGATGCAGTATTTGATAAAGAGGTCGAAGTTGTATTGATATAAGAAAGAGTCTATTTATTAAGAATCGATCACTGACCTATGGGGATTTTGGTTGCTGCGCAACGGTTTTTTACCGCAGAGTTCGCAGAGAAAAGACGCGCAGAGGACGCAGAGGGTTGTGTGATGAAGGTCTCGGAATTTGAGCCCGCAGAGATTGCTGCGCAATTTGTTTCAGAGTGCCTTTGCAATGGCTGACGATACTGTGCAGTCTAAAAAAGCGGAAGACTGCATGCCGAAAATTTTGTTTTTCCATAGAGGCTTGGATGGTACTTCTCAATACGCGCTTGCATCTCGCATTTCGCTGTATGCAACTCACATCGTCCATTTACTGTTCTTCCGTCTAGAGTCTAGAGTCTAGCATCTTATGTCTTGACGCTGTTGACCAAAATCATATCTCATTTCTCACCCGCCCTGACCTAACTCATATTCTGTATCATGGCTTCTCAGGTTCTTTACATTTCAAAGAACCAAACCATGCCCATTTATCAGAAACACGGTAAAATCCCTTCGAAACGCCACGTCGTATTCCGCAATGGCGAAGGATTGTACCACGAAGAATTATTCGGTACAGAGGGATTTGCAAGCACTTCGTCGCTGGTGTATCACCTCAATCCTCCTACGATGGTGCAGGAACTAGGTGAGTCTTACAGTGTGCGTCCTGAAATTGCCATTGAAGACAATTTGCGTGCATTGAGTTTCACGAGTTTTGATATTCCTGCGTGCGATGATTATATCGAATCGCGAAAGACATTGTTTCTAAATGATGATCTCCAGGTAGCTATTGCCAAACCAACGCAAAGCATGGAAACGTATTTCTTCAAAAATGCGGATTGTGATGAGTTGATTTTTGTGCATCATGGCAGTGGTGTTCTCAAGAGTATGTATGGATCTGTAGAATTCGAATATGGCGATTACATCGTTATTCCGCGAGGAACAGTTTATCAATTCAAATTTGTGAGCGAAGACAATCATTTGCTCATTATGGAGTCGCATAGTCCTGTGAGAACGCCGAGGAGATACCGCAACGATTTCGGACAGATGTTGGAGCATTCTCCCTTCTGTGAACGCGATTTTAAATTGCCCGGGAATCTTGAAACACACAGTGAAGAGGGAGAATTTAAAGTGATGATCAAAAAACGCGGATTGATTTATCCATACACATACGCAACGCATCCATTTGATGTTGTTGGGTGGGATGGATACAATTATCCCTACGCATTTTCCATTTTTAATTTTGAACCAATTACAGGTCGCATCCACATGCCGCCTCCAATCCATCAGAATTTTGAAGGAAATAATTTTGTGATCTGTTCATTTGTTCCGCGTTTGTACGATTATCATCCAGATGCTATTCCTGCTCCATACCATCATTCCAATATCGACAGTGATGAAATACTGTATTATGTCGACGGAGATTTTATGAGTCGCAACAACATTCAGAAAGGATCATTCACGTTGCATCCCGCGGGCATTCCACACGGTCCGCATCCCGGAGCAATTGAGCGCAGTATTGGTAAAAAAGAAACCCAGGAACTTGCTGTGATGATCGATCCATTTAAACCCATGAAGATCACCAGAGATGCGCTGAAATATGAAGTGAAAGAGTATTACAAATCATGGATGACCAAACCCATCATCGCATAAACTCAATAGAAAAAAGAAATCGTCATGAGCAATTTGACCGAAGCCCAAAATTACAGATATACAGGAGAAAAAATCTTCAAGGATGCGCAGGATTTTCTGCCCATCAATGGAACTGATCACGTGGAATTTTATGTAGGCAATGCCAAGCAG
>JBJXFC010000141.1:0-9232 GCA_046153915.1 Flavobacteriales bacterium | reverse complement strand
CCGCCCTTTCTCTTCCCCTTTTTTTGCGCCCCAGACCAACTAACAAACCTGTCATCCCGAAGCGAGGCGAGGGACCAACAGGCTATTTAAAATACTTCTCCAAAGCCGCATAGATTTTTTTACCTATGATCGTGTCCACTTCACAAGCAGCCAATTGTTTTTTCTCTTCTTCGCTATGCGCTTTTGTATTGTACCACGTTGTCGTTTTTCCGTCGCCGGTATAGGCTTTCCACTTCGCAATTTTATCTGCATCCTTTTCCCAGTCAAGTTGATTGAAGGTATTGTCGATGTGCACATGCAAACCCACATTGCTTGTTGTTGTTTTAAATTTCACCACGGCCTCTGACCACGAGTGATTGCCTGAAGCAATTACCTTGGAAGGAATTCCGAGCATTTCCAACAAACAGGAATAGGCCATTTCGCGTTCACTGCACCAACCAAAAGTGTTGAATGTGCCACACTCCGGATGACTGTACAACGGCTCTTTCGAAAACATTTCAGAGACAAACAAATACGGCGTGCGGTCGATATCGGCATATGTTGCATACTTGCCATATTGTTTGGGAGGCTTGATGTCTTTGAGCAATTTGTTTTGTGCCAGACTTCTTATTTCATGCCGCGGATTGGGACTTACCCAATGCCAGAGATAGGGAATATTTACAACATCACCTTTTGCTCCATTGTATGCGCCGTTGCTGGTAAACAATTCGTGCAAAACAACAACGATGACAAATTTTTTGGCGTTTGAATTATCTTTTGCATCCAATCCGAAATCTGCTGACCAATTCATAAAATCAGTTTGTAAATTGGTAGAGGAATCTGCCAGCAATGTTGCAGTGAGCCATTCGATATATTGCGGAACAGAAAGAGAATCGGGGACATGAATATCTGATTCAAACTCGCGTGACATCGAAGTTCCATTCAACGCATGGGGTGAAGGTGCGGAACCACAGCAATAAATCAGAACTACTCCGGAGCAAGCAGCCAGACAGGATAGAGATACCAATTTCATAGGATAGGTTTACCCTATGCAAAACGAAAATGTCGCGCAAAGATTGTGTGATGACTAAGCCACCTTCAACTGACTCATCTTCGATCTCGAAAACTTGTCTTTGGCGTATTGCAATGTGATCTTGAATTCTTTTTCTTCCATCGAAGGCAATTCATACATCGCATCCATCATAATGGCTTCGCAGATAGAACGAAGTCCGCGTGCACCGAGTTTGTATTCCAAGGCGCGTTCCACAATGAAATCGAGTACCTTTTTATCAAGCGATAATTTCACTCCATCAATTTCAAACAACTTCACGTATTGTTTGATGAGTGCATTTTTGGGTTCGGTGAGAATTCTGCGCAAGGCATGATCATCCAATGGATCGAGGTGAGTAACCACCGGAAAACGGCCAATCAATTCTGGGATCAAACCAAATCGTTTCAAGTCCATCGGTGAAACGTACTGTAAAATATTGCCTTCCAGATTGCGGTGTGTGCCGCTGTTGTAGCCAATAGCCGACGTATTGATTCTTCGCTCAATGATTTTATTGATGCCATCGAATGCTCCTCCGCAAACGAATAGAATATTGCGCGTGTCCATCTGGATCATCTTCTGCTCCGGATGTTTGCGTCCGCCTTGCGGTGGCACATTTGCAATGGATCCTTCAAGTAATTTCAGCATGGCCTGTTGCACGCCTTCACCACTTACATCCCGCGTGATACTTGGATTATCACTTTTGCGTGCAATCTTATCAATCTCGTCAATAAATACAATACCACGTTCTGCTTTGGTAACATCGTAGTCCGCATCCTGCAACAAACGCGACAAAATACTTTCTACATCTTCTCCCACATAACCGGCCTCAGTAAGCACAGTAGCATCGGCAATTGCAAATGGCACCTTGAGCATTTTGGCAATGGTCTTTGCCAACAATGTTTTTCCCGTTCCCGTTTCACCTACAAGAATGATATTGGATTTTTCAATCTCAACACCATCGTACTCCTTGGTATTCTTCTGCGTGATGCGTTTATAGTGATTGTACACCGCTACACTGAGGTAACGTTTTGCCTCATCCTGACCTATGATGTATTCGTCGAGATACTTTTTGATATCGACAGGCTTTTGAACGGTGAATTGTTGTTCGGTAACTGCCTGCTTTTTGGGAGCCTTAAATTCTTCGTTGATAATGTCGTTGGCCTGGGTAGTGCAATCATCGCAGATATGGCCGGTAATACCAGCAATCAGCATATTGACTTCACTTTTCTTTCTGCCGCAAAACGAACAGGAGATTTCTTTCATATCACAATGGGTTGAAACGATTTAAACGAACAAGTGCAAAAGTAGTTCATTTCATCTAAACCTGATTTTTACACCTTCAGACATTGATATTTGACAGGAAAAACACGATTTCCATAAAATAACTTTGTCAAAATCGTGTTTTTACATTGCTCCGATGAACCTTGCCTCCCGACTCGTTCTTGTTATTATCCTGCTGATCAACCTATTGCAGGCCGCATTCACGCAGCTTACCGGCGACGAAGCGCTCTACTGGATGTATTGGAACAACCTCGATTGGGGATACCGCGATCATCCACCCATGATTGGCATTCTGATTGGTTTGGGTTACAACCTTTTTCAAAATGAATTGGGTGTTCGGCTTATGATAACATTGGCCAACACTGCCACGATTTACCTGATCTGGCAATTGGTAAGACCTTCCAACTGGATCCATTTTTTTCTGCTGGTAGTCTCCATTCCTGTGATGATGGTTTATGGATTTATCGCAACTCCGGATGCACCATTGCTACTGGCAACTGCGATCTATCTCACGGTCTGGAAACACTTTCTCGAAAAACGAACCGCCCTGTCTGCGCTTTTGTTGGGTATTTCGATGGCGTTTTTACTTTGGTGCAAATACCACGGTATATTCATCATTCTATTTACGTTATTGCCCCTGCGATCTATCTGGTTCAATCGCAACTACTGGCTGGCTGCTGTCATCGGCATCGTCCTGTTCGCACCGCATCTCATCTGGCAGATAATGCATGATTTGCCCACGGTCAAATTCCATCTCAATGAACGCAATAGCGACGCATGGGATCACAGGCATATTCTGGGTTACCTGGGCGGACAATTGCTTGTTTTTAATCCCGTGGTGCTTGGGTATGCGATTTATCTGCTCATAAAAACACATGCACAAAACTCCTTCGAAAAAAGTATCCGATGGTTGTTTGTGGTGATGATCTCAATCTTCTTCATCAACAGTTTCAGAGGACGTGTAGAGCCCCATTGGACAGCACCACTCGCGCTGGTTTTGATTTATTTGTTCTCTTTGCACTGGAAAGAAAATCCGCCAGGAAAATGGCTCAAATCAGGGCTGGTTTTTTTCGCTGTGATCCTTTTGGCAGTGCGATTTTTGATGATCGTTGATTTGTTGCCCGGTTTACACAAAGAATTTCACCGCAACAAGCCAAAAATGCAGGCTTTGCATAACCTCGCTGGTGAGCAACCGGTCTGCTTTATGAATTCGTATCAGAATCCTTCGCTTTATATGTTTTATACCGGGGGTATTGCCCATTCTGTGAACAATACAGAAGGCGGAAAAAATCAATTTGACTTCTGGAACTATGCTGATTTCTTGGACCACAAGCCATTCGTTTTTGTTGCCAGTTACGACCACGCAGATTTTCAGTCCAGGAACATGGATTCATTTGATTTCAGAGTGCGCGAATTTCAAGACCTGCCCATTGCGCACAAGTTAAAAATCCGCACAGATGCATGGCTGTTCAAACTGCATCCCGGCGATTCACTGGTTGCCGAGGCGTGGATTATCAATGGAAACAACTATCCATTTCCGTTCAACAATTCCAATTACCCATTCAAATGGACGGCCTATTACAACCACAAAAAGCCGGCTCAGTTTCATAGCCCTATTTCAGTCGATGGTCTGCCAAATGTCCTTCAACCCGGTGATTCTGCCCGCGTAACACTCCGCACACTTGCGCCAAATCAGGCAGGAACACATAGAATGGCTGTCAGCCTCGAAATTTGGAATCTTCCCGGCACCTATCAAAGCAATTGGATGCGAGTTGAACTGGAATAAAATCCAACATCTGGATGGGCACGATCATTGCCAAAGCCCGACGCCGTCCCCAAAAAGGGTTAATCCGTAGGCCATGAAACCTTGTTTCGGGTTTTGTAGTCTACTTTTACCGAGGATTTAATATGACTATGAAATTTACATCTATTCTTTGTCTGGTGCTGATTGCTCTGACGAGCTCAGCGCAAAGCAGCAAATCGAAAATCGCTCCAACGAGTTTAAGTGGAGTTATGACTCCTGCTTCGAAGCCCTTTTTTCTGCTGCAACATCACGGAATGGCAGACACCGTGAAAGTGGCTCAGGACGGCACGTTTAAATTGAATATTGAACAGCCCGATGCCAACTATTACACGATCGTAATTGGCAAACAAATGCTGACCATTTACCTGCTACCTGCTGATCAGTTTAAAATGACACTCAATGGAAATCTGCCTTCCAACAATCCGAAGTTTGAAGGATCCAGCGCTGCCTATTGCAATTTTCTGGTCAATCAAAAATTGAATGATAAGTTGAGTTCGCAGTATGGAAGACTCGCCAATCTTGAACCTGCTGCATTCCAAACGGAAGTAGATTCAGCAATCAAAAAAATGAGAACCTTTCTTGATCTGGAATCAAAGAAGAACAAATTCATCAGTCCATTTGCAGAATCAGAAAAACTGGCTATTGATTATATCTACGCAAATGCATGTTTGTTGTACAAATACAATTTCGAAGAGGCAGCCAAAATCGGGTTGCCTGAAAACATAGCGAAGGCTGCGGTTTCCGGGGATCTCAACAACGAGTCGATGCGCTTTACCGATCAGTTTAACGGATATGCCAATAACCTGATCAACTATCTCGCAAATGCGAAATACGACAAAGACGCCAACGAAGGCTATGCAAAATACTGCGAACTCAAAGTGGAAGAAGTGTGCTCCCGCGTTACGTCTCAAAAAAACAGGGACGTTATTTTTCTAACTGTAATCAATCAGATACTGCAAGAGGCAGGTGCTCAGGATATTCGCAAGGCGGTCGAAAAATTTGATGCGTGCTGCTCGGATGCCAAGCTGAAAAACCGTGTAAAAACAACGCTCGCGCAATATACCAGTCTTTATCCTGGCGAATTGGCACCTGATGCAGTGTGCTTCGACTCGACCGGTAAAACAACTCGCCTGAGCGATCACAGAGGCAAGGTGCTCTATATAGACACTTGGGCAACCTGGTGTGGTCCATGCAAACGCGAAATACCGGAATTGCAGAAACTGGAAACTGAATTTCACGGCAAAAATGTTGAATTCATTAGCATCTCTACGGATCAAAACCTAAGTCAATGGGAAGCATTTCTGGCCAAACAACCCATGACAGGCCTGCAATTGCACCAAAGCGAAAACTTCGAGGAATCCATCAGCAAATTGTACATGGTCAATTCCATTCCACGTTTTATTGTGATTGATGAAGAGGGTAAAATAGTTAGCGCCGATGCTCCAAGACCAAGCAGCGGAACTCAGGTGCGTACCATGTTGAATGAAGTATTGGCTGATTGATGCCCGTCAAGTGAATAGTGCAATGAATCTCCCATCTTTGCAGAGAAATTTTGAAGAACCTATAATTTAAAAGAAAATGTATCCCCCAGAATTAGTAGCCCCAATGCGTGCCGATCTCGATCAGGTTGGTTTCAAGCAAATAACCTCCCCGGAAGAAGTTGATCAGGCCGTAAACAGTGAAGGAACCGTATTGGTTGTCCTGAATTCCGTTTGTGGTTGCGCTGCTGGTAGCATGCGCCCCGGCGTGAAGAAGGCTATCACAACGTCGTCTAAATTGCCTGCGCAACTCACTACCACATTTGCCGGTGTAGACCGTGACGCGGTGGAACGCGCGAGAAAGTACATGCTTCCTTACCCGCCTTCTTCGCCAAGTATTGCCCTTTTTAAAGATGGAAAACTCCTGCATATGATCGAGCGCCATCACATCGAGGGTAGAACAGCAGATATGATTGCTGACAACCTGAAAATGGCTTTTGAAGAATACTGTTGAGCCAATAACTCAGATAATACTAAGCCTCGGATTGAATCCGGGGCTTTTTCATTTAGCTGACAAACAACAAACTGACCCCATTTCAGATACTCCACAATAAAAATTAAATACATTGGTTATCTATGCATAGATATTCTATGTATATATTTGCCACATGATTCAAAAAGATCTGCTCAAAGGAACCTTGTCGACCATTATCCTCACATTGTTGAAGGAACGAGGTCGCATGTATGGCTATGAAATTACCCGATCAGTTAAAGAACGAACAGATGGAAAAATAGTATTGAAAGAAGGATCTCTTTATCCTGCACTTCACAAATTGTTATCCGATGGCCTGGTTTTTACCGAAGAGGAAATGGTGGGCAATCGCACTCGCATTTATTACCAGCTCACTTCGCTGGGAGAACAACGCATTAAAACTCAGGTTGTAGAATTGATATCCTTTTTGGACACTATTCAGCAGCTCGTGTTAAACAATAAACCTCTGGTTCATGGTTGAGTTAAGCAACGCAGAACTGGATATGCTGATTCACAAAATAGAATCAGAAATCCACGACAAACAATTGCAAATGGAATTGATCGACCATTGCTGTTGTGCTGTTGAGGAACTCATGTCACAGGGTATACAATTTGACATTGCTCTTGATCAGGCAATTCAAAATTTATCTCCCAATGGCTTGCATGAAATAGAGGTGGAGGTTCAAATCATTCTTACAAATCAAACATTACACACAATGAAAATCATTTTGTTCTTTAGTGGCTTCGTTGCTGCATTCTGCATCATGACAGGCATATTATTTCGTCAATTGCACTGGCCGGGGGGCGATGAAATATTGTTGGCCGGCAACTCTGCACTTATCGTTTCGATGATGACGCTGATTATGACAACCATGCGTTCTCCAAAAGCGTTTCCAAAAGACGTGCTTTTTCGCATTCTGGCTGGAGGGTTTGGAGGATTGTTCTTTGGAATAGGTTCATTCTTCAAAATCATGCATTGGCCCGGAGCAAACATCCAGGTTTTGCTTGGGATTTTTGTACTTGCGTTTTTCTTCCTGCCATTGTTCTTCTGGCAATTGTATAAACGCGAATTAAAAACTGCATAATTCGAGTGCCATGTAATGCGCAAGTATTATGGGGCATTTGTTTACCCCGCAAATCCTGGATTGACGAAGACTACTCTTCACGTTTCTGATTTATCTTTTTGTGAATCTCCTCAAAAATGAGCCTCACTTTGAGCACATATACCGGCGAAGTAAATTGATAATTGATGTCTTTATTGTTTTGCATCATGATGCGGTAACCAACGCCGCCACCAATTCCAATAAGATTGAGCACCTTATATTCGACCGTCATCACCGGTTCGTAGAGCACGACAGCGTTCGCGTTAATTTTTTGTTTTTCGCCAGATTCTTTTACTTGTAAAAAACTTTTTCCGAGACCAATCTGGAGCGGAATTGACGCTTCCCATGGCCCTTTCCTGTAAAACGAATATTCGGCAAACACCGAAACATAGCGCATTTTCAATTGGCCTTCGACACCGGTTTCACCAGTGCCAATGAACTCTTTAATATCACTTACCAACCAACTATATCCCAGTCCAAGAGTGAGTGTTTTGCGAAAAGAGACCCCAACTTTCAATCCCTGAATCCGGGCATTTCTTCCTGACACGAATGAACTGCGAGAATCGAACTTGGCCATGGGAATTGGTTTGTTTTTTAAAACATTCCTCAGCGAATCTCCAAGATTGACGGATTGTGAATTTGAACGGGTCGCGGTAATCATCAACACCACTAAGCATACACTACGAACTACAACATGCAAATTCATGATGTAAAAGTATGATCAATTCTCACATTGATCTTCGCAGCTTCAAATAGATCATCACTTTCAAAAATGAATTTCCATTTCATTGAAAGCTTTGCACATGATGAAATAAAAAAACCGCCTGAATTGCTCCAGACGGTTTCAATATTATTTGTCGGAAAATCAATGTCCGTGCTCGCCGGGTTTCAACGGCACAACCTGAGGAACGAAGTCTTCTTCGTGCTCTGGATTGCTATAGTCATAAGCCCAACGGTGTACTTCGGGAATTGCCCCAGGCCAGTTGCCGTGCATGTGTTTCACAGGGGTAGTCCACTCGAGTGTATTTGAACCCCATGGATTTTGTGATGCAGGCTGACCGTAATAAATGCTGTGGAAGAAGTTGATTAGGAACAACAATTGTCCGGCTCCACCAACTATTGCGAATACCGAAATCATTGGATTTAGGTCCATTACTGTATCCAAAAAAGCAAATTCGGTGGAGTCGTAATAACGGCGGGGAGCGCCAGCCATACCAATGAAGTGCATAGGAAAAAATACCCCAAAACCACACACCAGCGTTATCCAGAAGTGGGCATATCCCAATTTGGTATTCATCATTCGTCCAAACATTTTAGGGAACCAATGATAGATACCCGCCAACATTCCAAAAATGGCACTTAATCCCATTACAATGTGAAAGTGCGCAACAACAAAGTACGTATCGTGCACGTTTACGTCGAGTGCGGAGTCAGCTAAAATAATCCCTGTAAGACCGCCTGTTACGAATGTAGACACCAAACCAATAGAGAAAAGCATAGCCGGTGTGAATCGTATATTACCCTGCCAGAGTGTTGTAATGTAGTTGAACGCCTTCACAGCGGATGGAATGGCGATCAGCAAAGTTGTAAATACGAATACGGATCCCAGAAATGGATTCATACCCGTGATGTACATGTGGTGACCCCATACTATAAATGACAAGAATCCGATTGCCAGAATTGAACCAATCATGGCTTTGTAACCGAAGATAGGTTTGCGGGAATTGGTGGCTATGACTTCAGAAGAGATACCCAAGGCTGGAAGAAGTACAATGTATACCTCCGGGTGGCCAAGGAACCAAAACAAGTGCTGGAACAGAAGCGGCGAACCACCCGTTACATCAAGCGCTCCTGAGGGCAAAGAGGGATCTACACTGCTGCCAATAAAGATATCACTCAGATAAAATGCTGTTCCAAATCCCCGGTCCATCAACAACAATACCGCCGCTGAAACAAGCACCGGGAAAGAAAGTACACCGAGGATTGCGGTAACAAGAAGAGCCC
>JBJXFC010000119.1:0-12893 GCA_046153915.1 Flavobacteriales bacterium | reverse complement strand
TCTACGATTCGCGGGAAAGAAATTACGCTCGGATTTCAACATATCAAAAGTCTGGAGCACAATGCTGTGGATGAAGTACTGAAGGCCAGAAGGGACGGGCTTTTCCTGTCATTGGATGATTTTCTCGACCGTGTCAAAATTTCATTGGAACAATGTGTTTTGCTGGCGCGCATCAATGCATTTCGTTTTACCGGATTAACCAAAAAGGACGTACTATGGAAATTGCATTTTCGTTTGGGAAAATCTAAAACAACCAATCCCGATGTAGAATTATTTCCGATTGAGAAAAAAGATTTTATCCTTCCACCACTTGAACATCATTGGCTCGAAGATGCCTATGATGAACTGGAATTGATTGGATTTCCACTGTGCAATCCATTTGATATTATCGCAGAAGATTTGAAAGGACAGAACATCGTTCTCGCGAAAGATTATCCCGACTTTATAGGAAGGGAAATAACAACTGTAGGTTATCTCACCACGCTTAAACCCACACGAACCAGTAAAGGTGACTCGATGTATTTCGGAACCTTCCTCGATGTGGCAGGTCATTTTATTGATACCGTTCATTTTCCTCCAGTTGCAAAGGCATTTCCGGTAAGCGGCTGGGGATTGTTTCTTATCAAAGGCAAAGTCTGCGAAGAGTTTGATGCATTGAGTATTGAAGTGAGTAATGTGCGAAAACTCAAGTTGTTGTCTGATCCAAGATTGGACGACACACCATCGCATCCGGCACTCAATCGAAAAAACAACACTACAGATCGTTGGGTAACGCGGTATCTGGATGGATCGGGTGCATGAAGTCAGTATCATTGCATCCGATGAAATGGTTCGCTTTTCTCGTCTTTTCAATACTACTCCTTTCTTCTTGCCAGGAGCGGCGTGAAGTGAATTTTTCATTCTATGCCTGGCGTCAGGATTTTGAAGTTACACCGCAGAGCGAAGCACTTTTGGAATCACTTGACGTAAAAAAAATCTATGTGAAGTTTGCCGATCTTGTTTGGGATGCGGAGCGAAATTTGGTGAGACCTGAGGCTGTTGTGTCCATTCAATATCCCAAAACCGGTTACGAAATTGTTCCCGTCGTTTATATCAGGAACGAAGTCTTTGGTAAAACTTCAGGAGTTCAATTGGACACGCTGGTATTAAACTTGTATCAATTGATAAGGGGTTTGAGTAAATCGGAACATGTAAATGAGTTGCAAATTGATTGCGATTGGACCGCTTCCACCAAAGAAAATTATTTTGATTTTCTGAAAAAAATGAAAGTGGTTGATTCTCAAACAGTGATTTCCACAACCATTCGTCTCCATCAGATTCGGTATAAATCAAAAACGGGAATTCCTCCGGTTGACAAAGGTGTATTGATGTATTACAACATGAATTCGGTGGAGAATGCAGGAGAAGTAAACACTATTTTTGATAGGAATACCGCGGAAGCCTATCTGGATAAACTGCATGAATATCCTTTGCCACTCGATTATGCACTGCCTGTTTATGGCTGGTGTGTGCAGAAGCGGAATGGCAAGGTGGTAGATCTTCTGCAAACACAATTGCTGAAGGATTTTACCAATGACAGCCTGATGCAACTTGGAGAGAACAACACACTGGTTGCAAAGCGTGGACATTTTCACCGTGGATTTTATTTTCAGGAGGGCGACGTGTTGCTGGAAGAACGCGTGAGTCCCGAGATGTGTTTGAACGCCGCCCATTCGATGGCTTCATTTCTTGAAACTGAAAACGTGCATGTATTATTTTTTGAATTAAATCATCCCAACCTGGATACTTATGAAACCAATGATTTTGAAGAAATACGCCAAGCTTTGCGCTAAGGCAGGTGTTGTGCTTACAATACTTTCTTGCGGTGGCGGCTATTACATGGAAGAAGAGGATATCTATTTCTTCACACCCGAACTAATTGGAGATCTCACCTATGCGCCGTTTTTCCGGACTTATCATGGATTTTATCAGGCAGGAGATGACGAGAATCGGAGCGATTTTGACGACATCAATATTGCAGAATGGAAATCGTACCTGGGAGATATGGTAACAAGTGAGGACATTCGATATGTGCTTTATGAAGCCAACAATGATCAGGTATTGAGGTGGAGTCTTGGGCAAAAAAGTCCGGATGAGGTGAGTTGGAATTCCAGCAGTATTCAAAAGGCCGATAAGAAGAAGCGTATTCAATTTTTGAAATACCTCGAGATAACCAAAAGATGCAATGTCGAATTGAATTATGTCCATTATTACTGGTGGAGCGACAATGGTGAGGATTCAATTCGCCAGGAACATCTTAAAACATTGCGTCAGGAAGAAGGTGGCAAAGAGAAATTGTTCAAAGATCCATTTGTAAAACAGCGATACCACTTTACCATGTTGCGCCTGTTGTTTGAGCTTGAAGATTACAAGCAATGTGAGGATTATTACACCAAAAACATTGAACCGCTTCGCAAACAGGGCGGTTCTTCCATCGATTTTCGTTCACGTGGGTATGTGGCCGGAGCTTTAAAAAGAACAGGCAAAGTAGCAGAAGCAAATTATATCTATTCACAACTCTACGATCAATGCCCGGAAATGCAATTGACAGCGATGACCAGCTTTGGTTTTAAAGATGAAAGTGAATTAATAACGACACTTGCGTTTGCGAAAACCAATCGGGAACGTGAGGTGATATGGCAGTTGGTGGGAATAAAGTACGATGCTGCAAGAGCAATTGATGAAATTTATAAGATCAATCCCAAGTCGAATTTGATAGACGTATTGCTTACACGACTGGTCAATATCAAAGAAGAAGAATATATCTGGCGCAGTGAAGAAATGGACTCTCCACTTTTTTGGGAATGGGATACCGATGCGATTTTTGCCCGAAATACAAACACAGATATAGTTGCCAAAATTGCCGATGAGAACAAAGTAACAAATCAGGCGTTGTGGAATCTGTGTGCCGGTTACCTCTGTGTGCTGCAGAATGAACACACACGTGGAGAATCATATTTTAAGAAGACAGAAGGACTTACAAAGGACGCGACCATGCTTCAGGAATTGCGCATTTTCCGACTTGTAAGTCGATTGCTTGCACAACAAACGGACGATGCTTTGTTTGATGATTATGCAGCGAATGAAATGAAATGGCTTTGGACTAATCCGGCGAATGTCTTGCGCACAGCGGGTTTGCGTGTTTGGTCAGAACAAATTCTTAGAGCACACTACAGCCGACATAATCGCGCGGAACTTGCTGAGGCGATGTATTCCGATAAAGAAGAATATTATTTATCGAGCGATAATCTGGACGCTATGATTGTTTTTATGGAGAAAGGAAAATTCTCTCCCATTGAAGAATTTGCATTGGAAACGTATGAGTTGAAATTGGGTAACCTTTATGACCTAAAGGGGATTTATTATTTCTATGACGACAACCTGAATGAATCGCTGAAGTGGTTCGAAAAGGCAGGATTCGGAGAGCCATCTTACGGTGATCCTTTTGTAATCCACATCAATGATTGCCATGATTGTGATCACCGGGAAGAATGGGCTGAGCGGTATTCCAAAATAGAGTTTATTAAACGTTTGATTCAACTCAAAAACGAAATGGGTATCAATCCTGCGCTCGTATCAAAGAACTCTTACTTGCTCGCCAATGCTTATTACAACGCCACCTATTATGGCAACTACCGCGACTTTTATTACAACGCCATCTTCTATGATTGGAATTATTATACTCCTTCGCACAATGATGATGCAGAAGGAATTTATTCCAGTCTTGAAGGCATGCCGATGGCTATGAAGTATTATCAGGATGCCCTGGAAGCCTCTTCAGATGCGGAATTTAAAGCGGAATGTGTGTTTATGCTGGCGAAGTGTGAGCAAAATATTTATTTCAAAACCGGCGAAAGTGCGTTTGAATGTCCCTCGTCTAAGGGCTGTGATTTTATTGCTGGTAAATATTTTCGGGAGTTGGAAAATGAGTATGGGGGTACAGAATACTTTCAGCAAGTGCTGCGCGAGTGCGGATATTTTGCAACATATATGAATTAGAAATAGCCCAGCCCGATGCATGGTCCGTCATCCAGCTATATCCATCTTTTAAAAAGAACGCTGTGTGGTTTTCGCACTCAGCCATTTGATGAATACCACCGGATGGATCGTTATTCGGTAGGATGGAAGGCAACACCGTTGAAATGGCTGGATATATTATTGAATAAATTGGGTTACCGGATTGTAAAACGTGTTCGCGTGAATCCCGAAAAGCGATTCAAAGGACACGATATTCCTTCGGATGCCTATACCATGATTGGGATGAACCGCTTGAATCACCTTGAGCAATGTGTAAGTGATGTACTCAACAGCGGAATCCCCGGAGATTTAGTGGAAACCGGCTCCTGGCGGGGCGGAGCGACAATGTTGATGAAGGCCATGCTGATCGAAAGAAAGATCACCAATCGCACCGTTTGGGTGGCCGATTCATTTAGAGGATTGCCACCACCGGATGAAAAGAAATACCCGGCAGATAGAAACATGGATTTGCACAAAAGGCAGATTTTGAGCGCGAATTTGAGTGAGGTGAAACAGGCATTTATAGACTTTGATCTCCTCGATGAACGCGTTCAGTTTCTGGAAGGCTGGTTCAAAGACACATTGCCTGTTGCACCGATCGAAAAGATTGCTCTGCTGCGACTGGACGGGGATATGTACGAATCAACCTTGGACGCACTAACCCATCTTTATCCGAAATTGAGTTCTGGCGGAATCGTAATTGTAGATGATTATGGCTCATTTCAGGCATGCAAATCAGCAGTGGATGATTACCGCAATGCGCATCAAATTAGAGAGGATATTGTTGATCTGGACGGAGAAACAATTCATTGGATTAAACTATAGGGTAATTGTTGAATCAATTGTATTCAACGCGCTAATACCTGTTACCCAATCTACTCTTTGTATGACTCATCTCTACTGGTTTGCGTATCACAATGCACATTCTGCCAGCGTACGTTATCGCGGCTTGTATGTGGTTGAATATCTTAAAAGAGAATTCAACTACAGTTGTGATTTTATTGTTCCCGGCTATTCGTTTGGAATTGTTTTCCGATTTATCCGGTTGTTTTGTGAGATTGTCTTTTTTAAAAAGAAAAATGCAGTAATTGTAGTTCAGAAAGTTCATAGCAAGGGTATTTATGCCAGAGCCATCAGAGGTATGATTCGATTGTCGGGATTACCTGTGATCTATGATATCGATGATGCAGAATATTTACGATGTGACCCAACAATGTTGCATTCTTTTCTTCAGCGCGCGGATGTTTGTGTGGTTGGAAGTAAAAGACTTCAGCATTATTGCATGCAATTCAACCAACAAGTGGCTATCAATACATCGCCTGTTATTGCGCATAATAATGAAAAGTACAAGGAGAACGAAGTGTTTACTATTGGTTGGATAGGAGGATACAACACCAACAATCCTGTCTCTGCAGCTTTCTCTCACAAACTCAGTTTACACCAATTGTTTTTTCCTGCCCTGAAAGAAATCGATATTCCAATACACCTCATCCTTCTTGGTGTTACGGAAGAAGAAGATGTATGGCAACTGGATGAGCTTTTCAAGGCAAATGAAAATATCCGTATTGAAGTTCCACTGATTATCGACTGGCAGGACGAAGATTATATATATCGTCAGTTGGCACGTTGTGATATCGGAGTTGCGCCCATGGTTGATCATCCTTTTAATCATGCGAAATCTGCCTTCAAGGTCAAGCAGTATTTGTCTTGTGGTGTGCCGGTATTGGCCAGTGATGTGGGTGAAAACGGCAGGTTTGTGCATCATGGTGAAAATGGTTATTTGTGTTCGGGAATGGAGGATTTTCGTTTGCGTTTGATCGAATTCATGGAGATGGATATTCACACGCGACAAAAATTTTCAACATGTGCAAAAGCTTCTGCATCTGAATTTGATATGGAGGGATATTGCGATGTAATTCGCGGTGTTATTCAATCCGTCACCACAGAAGAATCTTCGCTCGCTCTTGAAACCAACTCCTCACATATCACAAACCGACATTCGGAAAGGACGAGGATCTCAAACCAATCCGCATAATAAATTTTTTGCGCAACGCTACGAAGAAACCGATGAAGCAGTAATGGCCTGGCAACAGGAAGAAGAAGACGAACCATCGCGCACACAATTCATCGAGATCTTTCCGAAGTCTATTCTTTCCAAAAACAATTCTCCTGACCTCGGATTTAACTACAGCATCAATCCATACAACGGCTGCGAGCACGGCTGCACGTATTGTTATGCGCGCAATACCCACGAATACTGGGGATACAGCGCGGGCGTTGATTTTGAACAGAAAATATTGGTAAAGAAAAATGCGGCACAATTGCTCGAAGTTGAGTTCAAAAAAAAATCCTGGAATCCCGAGTTGATCGTTTTCAGCGGCAACACAGATTGTTATCAGCCAGCAGAACGCAAGTTTGAAATTACACGGGAATGTTTGAAGGTCTTTGAGAAATACCGTCACCCGGTTGGTATGATTACCAAAAACGCTTTGATACTTCGTGATCTGGATATCTTGAGACGAATGAATGAAAACAATCTAGTTGGTGTAACAATTTCCATCACGACACTTCGCGAAGAGATTAGGCATGTAATGGAGCCACGAACGTCGACAATTACACAACGACTGCGAACGGTAGAAACATTAGTGAATGCGGGTATTCCGGTAAATGTCAATATGGCGCCCATCATTCCCGGGATCAATAGTGACGAAATTTTTGATGTAGTGAAAGCTGTTGGAGGTCTTGGGGTTGAATCTGTTTCTTACATCATGGTGCGGTTGAACGGCCAGATAGGAGGCATTTTTGAAGAATGGGTGAACAAGGCTTTTCCGGAACGCGCACAGAAGATTCTCAATCAGATTAAAGAGTCACATGGTGGCACACTCAATGAATCCAATTTTGCAACGCGCATGAGAGGTGAAGGAAAATTTGCTGAACAGGTGCGGGATGTTTTTCGACTTGCGAGGAAAAAATACATTCATCCGAGGAATCTTCCACCGCTGAATTTTGATGTGTTTAAGCGGGAAGGGGATGAGCAGCTGCGGTTGTTTTGAAGGGTCGCTCTGCGACAGAGGTTGGGTGGTCGCTCCGCGACAGGTTGTTCACCGCAGGGACTCAGAGGCACAGAGGTTTCGCAGAGATTGCTGCGCAATTTGGGGGCTTGGGTTTTGGAGATTTTGAGGACGCAGAGATTGCTGCGCAATTGGTTTCTGTGGTCGCTCCGCGACGGGGTTCATTTATTCTTCCAGGCTATCGATACGAAGACGAAATTGACGGATCATTTTGTACAAAACAATTTCATCGGCAAAGACGTCTGCCCGCCTCTCAGAATGGAGAGGCACGCTGCCTTCCACATGTAAATGGAAACGAGAACACTATGTAATTGAGAATTCTTCTTGGTTTGAATAATTAGGCAGCGGGTGAGGCGAAAAGGGCGCAGAGATTGCTTCGCAATTAGGTTCTGTGGTTGCTGCGCAACGGGAATTAACCGTGGTCGGGGAGGACGCAGAGTTTTATTTTCGCATATCGCTGTACGCGTCTTTTGTCTTGAGTCTTTTATCTCAGGTCTTCGCCAGGTTCCTCGGTTGTAGAATAGTCGGGCTCTTCGAATTGCTTTTTGAATGTACCATGATCAAAAAAAAGGCTGCCCGAAATTTCGGACAGCCCTTTTTTGGATAACAGAATTTCTTATTTCATCACCACGCTCGAAGAACCAATTGAGGCTCCGCTTTCGTAGATATTGATTTTGTAATTGCCTTTGGCGAATTTGGCATCTTCCCCGCCAGAGTAATAGATGCAAACGTCAACGTCGTTTTGCTGATAATCTACATCGCGGATCTCGCTGTAGGCTGTTTCAACTCCACCCACTGAAATGGTTCCTGAGTTCTTGCCAGAAAGCACTTTACCATCGGGACCAACAATACTCATGTAAAGTTTGCGTGTGCCTGGTTTGGCAATGGCGTTTTTGCGCACTTTGAAGCAGGATTTAATTCCTTCTGTTTTGTTGGCTTTGTCTGTTTCAATTTCTTTTCCGCTATTTCTTGTGAAGAATGGAGTATTCGCGAACTCTCCGGCGGTGAGCACGGCTCCTTTGTTGACCATGTCCTGGGTCGTGGTAAGAGCTCCTTCGAGTTCTTTGCCTTTTGCCTCGGCCTGATCGGCACGTTCTGTTTGTTGATCGCGCTCCATAGCAAGCTGTTTGCTCAAAGTGTTCAACGAATCGATCTGATGAATGTAGTTTTTCATGATATCGCGCAGGGTTCCTGCTTCAGCCTGAAGTTTTTTGATATCAAAATCACGGTTCTTCACCTTTTTCTGCAAGGCGGTGATTTGTTCCAGGTTGGCTTGACGCTCGGCCTCCAGTGTCGAATTGGAGACGGTCATGGTGTCGTATTTCATGCGCATGGCTTCGAGTTCTACCTCCAAACCCTCGCGCTCGTCCATGACTTTGCCGTTTTCTAAATAAACATATTCGACTTCTTTTTCTTTCTTGTTGATGGCATAGGCCATGTAACCCACTACTCCTAGCAGGACGGCGATAAGGCAGATATAAACTTTATTACTCATGATACTGAATGATTTATGGTGAAAATTTTTTCCTTGCAGGGACGAAATTAACGGTTCCCAATCGGTGAAGTAACGAAATAATGGTAGATTTATTCATACTGATATGTGATTAGTTCTATCAGAATTACAGAAAAAGTTCGCCCTTTTTGAAACCCGTTTATATTTGCCCCCCGTTAAAAGGGACCCCTAAGGGGAAGAATTGGTTCTGATCCACCCATAGATCACACTGATTTTAGTTAAAATTATGGTCCTGTGGCCGAGTGGCTAGGCTCAGCTCTGCAAAAGCTGCTACTGCGGTTCGAATCCGCACGGGACCTCAAGGGAAGGCTGTCGATTTACGACAGCCTTTTTCTTTTATCCCAATTTTTTCCTGCAAAAGCAGCTTCTCGGTTCGAACGGCTCCGCCCTCTTGCCGGCCATTATGAAAAAAACATGATGTAAAATCCGCACGGGACCTCAAGGGAAGGTGAACTAATCGTTCACCTTTTTTTATTTATTACCCCCATTGAAGCTGCTACTGCGTGTTCGAACGGCGCAGCCCTCTTGCCTTGAATGGCACGGGTTTCAGCGAAGCTAACCCGTGCCTGCGCCTTGTGAGGGCTTTCAGCCCGCCTTCCAACGCACAGGCCATGGTATCGGCAGGCAGGCCCGTATGTTGCGTCTGCTGTTGTGGATGGTGCGGGCTTTCTTCAAATGTTGAACTGTAGGTACGTGATTCGCCTCGCGTTCTTACGCCTCACCGCTGCCTAATTGCGGAGGCTGAGATGATTATTCAATCTGAATAATTACTGCTTCCATTTAGTTCTGGAAGGCAGCTGCCTCTCCAAATGGAGAGGCGGGGCTGACGACTTTGACGAGAGAATGCTTCTTATCGAAAGGATTTGGCAAATTGTATCCCGATTAGAAGTAGGAGAGCCTTGTCCGCTCCATGGCGACTTAGACCAGAATTGGAAGCGTGCAACCGGCTGAACTTCTGTCCTTGAAGCCCATTTTTCGATTTTTTTCGGTTCAAACCGAAAAAAATAGATATAAATTTCGGTTCAAACCGAAAAAACTCTATTTTTGTCTTGTGATAGAGCGCCTTATTCAAAATCAAATTGAGACTCGTCTTGCTGATAAGAAGGCCATTGTTCTTTATGGTCCGCGCCAATCCGGCAAAACAACTTTGCTCGAAGCGGTGATGAAGGATCGGGAGCGCCTCTGGCTAAGCGGCGACGAGTTTGATGTGCGTGCCAATTTTGCTCAACCGAACAGAGATAAGTTAAAACGATTGGTGGGCTCTTATTCCTTTGTTGTAATTGATGAGGCACAACGAATACCTGAAATCGGACTTGCCATTAAAATGCTGATTGATCAGGTTAAAACCGTCAAAGTTCTGGCTTCCGGCTCTTCATCATTTGAATTGGCCAATCAGGTAAACGAGCCTTTGACAGGAAGAAAATGGGAGTTTCAGCTTTGGCCTCTCAGTTTCGCTGAACTGGCAAAACACTTTGGCTCACTTCAGGAAAAACGAGTGCTCGAAAATCGGCTGATTTTTGGAAGTTATCCCGAAATAATTACTTCTCAAAGCAATCAAAAGGAGGCCATTGTATCACTTGCGGAAAGTTACTTGTACAAAGATCTTTTGGCTTTTGAACGCATACAGAAACCTGAAAAAATACAAGTGTTACTGAGGGCTTTGGCTTATCAGATCGGCAGTGAAGTATCCTTTCACGAACTGAGTCAGATGTGTTCGCTCGATAAAGAAACAGTTGAACGTTATATCCAACTATTGGAAAAGTCGTTTGTGATATTCCGGTTGCCATCTTTTCAGAAAAATCTGCGAAATGAATTAAAGAAGTCGAAGAAAATCTATTTCGTAGACAACGGTATACGCAACGCCATCATCAATCAATTTGCACCATTGGATGCAAGGAATGATGTGGGTGCGCTATGGGAAAATTATCTCATGTCCGAACGAATGAAACGCCATTTTTACGCGGGATCCGGAGTTAATTCTTATTTCTGGAGAACAGTGTCTCAGCAGGAAATTGATCTTGTGGAAGAACATGACGGAGTGGTGGATGCATTTGAATTCAAATGGAATGCACAGCGCAAAACAAAATTTCACAAAGCCTTCGTCGATGCATATGCACCATCTCGCACGGACATTATTACTCCGGAGAATTATGATGACTTTTTACTCTAAAAAATCCCTTATCACCACCGACGCACACACTGCTCCAAAGACGGCGGGCAAATAGGAAATTGTGCCGTAAGCAGACTTCTTGAAATTTTTTCCATCTGTCAGGATGATGCTGCTGCGATCGGGCATCTCCGATGAAAACACGGCTTTGATTCCATGTCGGATATTAAAATCGGTTTTGAGTTGTTTGCGAATCTGTTGTGCAAACGGACAATGATGGGTTTTGCTGATATCGGCCACATGCAGTTTGGTGGGATCCATTTTACCACCCGCGCCCATGCTGCTTACTATGCGAATATTCTCCCGAACTGCCAATGACAGAAACGTGAGCTTGGGTGTGATGCTATCAATTGCATCAATCACATAATCTGGTTTTAATGCAAACTGTTGCTCCACCATTTCGGGTTGCATGAATTCACCAATAATGGTCAAATCAATCTCCGGATTGATTTCGCGCAATCGCGCCGCCATGATCTCTGCTTTGGATTGTCCGTGGTTGGTTGCGAGGGCTACCAGTTGACGATTGCGGTTGGTTGGATCTACTGTATCTCCGTCGATGATGGTCATTTTGCCCACACCACTTCGCGCTACAAATTCTGCAGCAAAGGAACCTACTCCTCCAAGACCAACTACCATCACATGACTGCGCGATAAACGGTGTAATCCCGGTTCTTTGATGAGCAATTGGGTGCGGCTGAGCCACGAAAAATCTGTTATCATACTCCTTTGAATTCAGGGCCCAAAATAGTGCGGAGGTTGATTGTGATTTGTGGCTCGAGTTGTTCTGGTGAAATGTTCAGGAGTTCTGCGGCGAGTTTGTAAAGCGTTCCAATGTCTGTTTCCTTATCATCACTTTCCAGAAAAATGCGATCTAAAGGAAGTTTGGAAAACGTTGAAGAGACGAGATCTTTTTTCAAGTCTGCACCAAAGGATAAGTAATGACCATGCCGTAGAATCCTGTCTGCAATCTGTTTGTTTTTATTGAAGCCATGGAAAACAATGGGCATTTTGTTTTTGGATTCTGTTAATAGGTGAATGACTTCGTTATGGGCTCTCACACAGTGAATCATAAGTGGTTTCTTCGACCGGTTGGCCAAATCAATTTGCAATTCGAAGGCACGAATCTGCAACTCAAAATCGGTATCACACACTTTGTCTAATCCACATTCACCAATAAACAGAACCCGCGGATCTGCGGCCAATTTCTCAAGGGATTGAAATTTTTGAATTAGTGATTCTGATGCGATATACCAGGGATGAAGTCCTATCGAAACCAAGTTTGTACCTGATGGAATCTCTAGGGTATTCGGCACATTGTAAATCGATAAATGCCCAACAGAATTTGGTTGATGTGTATGGATGTCGATGAGCAATGTGGGTATTCGAATTTTTTCTTCGCTGTAAAAATAGTAGAATGACGTGCTTTTTTTCTGCAACGATGGAGGGAAAGCTTTCTCAAAACCCCGCGAAACAAGGCCATCGACGCTATTGTTGGTTTGAATGGAACACGAATGAATGGGCTTTTTTTCGAATAAGAATCAAATGAAGTCACAATTTCATGACGAATTCTTGAAACCTGTCCAGAAATTTGCAGTCTTGAAAGTATGAAACTGAAATTTTCATTCATCTTTATTTATCTGCTTTGTGCATGTGGTATGCATGGTCAGAATCTTGTAGTCAATTCCAGTTTTGAAGATCAGGGTCTTTGCGAGTTGATTAATCCGGATATTACCTGTTCCACATCATGGGGACCCTCTACTTTGGATAACGACGCTATCAATACGCCGGATATTTGTTTTGAAGGCGCTGTCTTTTTTCCTCCTTCATCCATCGACGCCTACGATGGCAACAATTACATCGGCATTGAATGCAGCACCGGAAATCCCGAATATGTGCAATCGTATTTGTCTTCAACGATGCTGGCAGGTGTTACTTATTGTGTGAGTTTTTACGCCTCTGTGAACGACAACTCAGATCAGATTGCTCCTTCTCTGGGAGTAATGTTTACGGATGAATTGTTGAATGATAGTCCGTTTGAGCTTGGTTTAGCGGCCGATGTTCAAGGAGTAATTGAGTGGGATCCAAC
>JBJXFC010000104.1:0-5137 GCA_046153915.1 Flavobacteriales bacterium | reverse complement strand
AACGATGTCAAAAATCTGGACAATGAAATGAATGGCAAAAAACAAGGTATCAAAGATTCTGAGGCTTTGATCAAAAAATACAAAGAGCAGTTAAACAACGTAAAAAACAACCGCGAATTCGACTCTTTGAATAAAGAGGCCGAATACCAGGAGTTGGAAATTCAGTTGCACAAAAAGCGTATCAAGGAATTTGAAACCCAAAAAATCACCAAAGAAGAAGCACTGGCAATTTCAGAACAAAAGCTGAAAGAACGCGCAAGTGATCTTAAAGTGAAGAAAGATGAGTTGGATGAAATCATCCGCGAAACCGAAAAAGAAGAAACAATACTTCGTCAAAAAGGTGTTGAAGCACGCAAATTAATCGAGGAGCGTTTGTTGAGTGCTTATGAACGTATTCGATCCGGTGCGCCAAACAAAATGGCCGTAGTTCCAATCGAACGTGAAGCATCAGCAGGTTCTTTCATTCAATTGCCACCACAAAAACAATTGGACGTTGCAGCCCGCAAACGCGTAATCGTTGACGAGCACAGCGGACGTATATTGGTAGATGCAGATCTCGCCCGCGAAGAGCAGGAGAAAATGGATGCATTGTTGGCGAAAGAATTGGGGAAATAGGCCCACAGGGCCCGCAGAGAAGCCATGCATGGCGTCTGTGCGGAACAAAAAATAATCATTGTAAAGCCGCGATTCCTCGCGGCTTTACCTTTGCGGGGTGAAGGCATTTTTCAAAAAGAATAAGGGCATTGCTGGAGGAATTATTTCGCTGGTGGTGTTTGGCATTTTTTCGATATTCCCAGTAATGGCGGATATCGTTTATCGGGAATTTATCTTTCAAATATTCAGGGTAATCTGGGACTATTCTATTGGCCTTCTCCCCTTCCCGATCATCTTTCTGCTATTGATTGCTCTGCCTTTCTTGCTGTATTTCTATGGCAGAAAATTCGAGCGTAAAAAAATCACACTGCTCTTATTTCCATTAAATATTTTTGGATGGGTCATCACATTTTTTTTGTGGATGTGGGGGTATAATTATTGTGCGACTCCATTGATAGCCGATAATAAACCTCTGGAAATGACGCCCAACGATCTTTACCAGTTTGGACTGGACGTTGCTCAGGAAGTGAACCTTCATTTGGATCCCAGCGGTGGCCATGATGAAAACCAAATTGCTTTTCTACAGGACATGGAACAGGAGAAGATTAGTCCACATGAAATTTCGGATTGTATTGAATCCTATCTAAAACAGAAGAATAGGAATACCTGGGGCCGCGCACGATGTGTTGATTTGAATGACACTGGCTTTCTGCGGCGCATGGGGATTAGCGGTGTCTATATACCTTTCGTTGGTGAAGGGCATTCTACCTCCACTCACCGTGAAATAGTCGGGATTTTTGTGAGAGCGCATGAAACATCGCACGCTTATGGTATCACTGGCGAAGGAGAAGCAGATTATGTTGCTTACATGGCTCTCAAAGAACGGCGTCGTGGAAGCAGCCAACTACAAACAATCAAGAGAATGTATGCGGCCGATCTTGAACTCTTGCGCAGCATACGATCGCAGCTATACATCATGAACGACTCACTGCGAATTGCTCTGGACTCCACACTATCACCCTATGTGCTGGAAGAACTGCGCCTGATTCGGGAAGACAATCAAAAGTACCAACAGTTTTTCCCCGGAGTACAGCATAAAATGAACGATGCTTATCTCAAAATGATGGGCGTGCAGGATGGTATTCTCAACTACGACCGCTTTGTTGAGATGGTGTGGAATGATCGTCGTCAAAAGTCAGTGGACCAGCACTAAAGTAAGTCAAAATCGTTGCACCTTCGGGCCGCAGAAAACGCATTCAGAAATATGAAATTACAGAATTATGCCCTCGGAGAATGGGTATCAGGAAGTGGAGATGGAAAAACGCTTTACAACGCTGTAAACAGTGATGTTGTGGCAACGGCAAGCAGTGAAGGTCTCGATTTTGGAGCAATGCTCAATTATGCCCGCAGCAAAGGCGGCATGGCATTGCGCAAAATGACCTTCCATGAAAGAGGAAGAATGCTGAAAGCCCTTGCCTTTTATCTAACGGAAAGAAAGCAGGCCTATTACGAAGTGAGTTATCAAACCGGAGCAACAAAAATTGACTCTTGGATTGACATCGATGGTGGCATAGGAAATCTGTTTGCCTATTCTTCGCTGCGTCGACAATTTCCTAACGAGACATATTATGTAGATGGAGAATATGCCAAACTATCGAAGAATGGAACCTTCATTGGGCATCACATCATGGTTCCTAAAGAAGGTGTAGCGATTCATATCAACGCATTCAATTTTCCCGTGTGGGGAATGCTGGAGAAAATAGCTGTGAATTTGCTTGCCGGAGTTCCTGCTGTGGTGAAACCAGCCACCATTACTTCATTTCTTACCGAAGTTGTAGTGCGCGATATTGTAGCATCAGGCATTCTTCCGGAAGGATCATTGCAACTGATTTGCGGAAGTGCAGATGGCATTCTAGATCATGTGATGTGTCAGGATATTGTGACGTTTACAGGAAGCGCAACCACGGGCAAAAAGCTGAAAAGCCATCCACAAATCCTCGCAGAGGCGGTTCCATTCAATATGGAAGCTGACTCGCTTAATGCTGCAGTACTTGGCGAAGATGCAGCACCGGGCACAGAAGAATTTGATCTCTTCATCAAAGAAGTGCGCAAAGAAGTGACCGTGAAATGCGGACAAAAATGTACTGCGATTCGACGTGTAATTGTTCCGGAGAAATATGTAGAAGATGTTCAGATTGCATTGGGACAAGCTTTTTCCAAAACGCCCATTGGCAATCCAAAAAACGAAACCGTGCGCATGGGATCGCTTGCTGGTATGAGTCAGCGCAGTGAAGTTTTCGAAAGACTCAATGATCTGAAATTATCGAGTGAAATTGTATATGGCGATCCAACCAAAGTGGATGTGATTGATGGCACCTATGAGAAAGGTGCGTTTATGTCGCCGGTGTTGTTACTCAATTCGCAGCCATTCAAAAAAATGGGTTCGCATGAGATCGAAGCATTTGGTCCCATCACAACGCTTATGCCCTACACTAATCTGGATGATGCCATAGCCCTAACCAAATTGGGCAAAGGATCGCTTGTGTGCAGCATAATCACCAACGACAATAAAATTGCGCGCGACTTCGCGATTGGTGCAGCATCCTACCACGGAAGAATACTGGTGTTGAATCGCGAGAGTGCCAAAGAAAGTACAGGTCATGGATCACCTATGCCGATGCTTGTGCATGGCGGACCGGGACGCGCTGGTGGTGGTGAAGAAATGGGAGGCAAACGCGGAGTGATGCATTACCTGCAGCGCACAGCTATTCAAGGTTCTCCATCCACCATCACTGCCATCACCAATGTATTCCAACAAGGCGCTGCACAACCGGAAGCCAATCCACATTTGTTCAGACAACACTTCGAAGATCTTGTTGTTGGGCATACTGTATTCACCCACAAACACACCGTCACCGATGCAGACATTGTGAACTTCGCCAACGTGAGTGGAGATAATTTCTATGCACACATGGATGCGACATCGCTTGAAGGAACCATTTTTGAGCGCCGTGTGGCTCATGGCTATTTTGTATTATCAAAAGCTGCAGGATTGTTTGTTGATCCCAAAAAAGGTCCGGTTCTTTTGAATTACGGATTGGAAGAAGCGCGTTTTGTAAAGCCCGTTTATCCCGGAATGACAATCGGAGTAAAATTCACTGTGAAAGAAAAGGTAGATCAGGAAAAAAGAAGCGAAGAGGATATTGCGAAAGGCATCGTAAAATTCGTGGTGGATGTTTATGATGAGACCGGCGAAACGGTTGCATTGGCGACGATATTGACGATGGTGCGGAAGCGGGATCAGGGATTATAGACACACCTTAAACCATGCTTCAATGGAGAATAATCAAATCTTCTGATACCACTTATTCTCCCTCACCTTCTGCGTCCAGTTGCGCTTTTCCTTCAGCTTAAAGCGATATCCAATGGAGACGCCGCCGCTGATGAATTGACGCGCGATATCCATATCCGGAAAGTCCATCACATCGAAGTCGCCGTTGAACCAGGAGTAGATGAGAAAATTCTCGCCGTTGTATCCAATTGAAAAACGAGCATCACCGGAACTAATCTGAAATTTGAATTCCCGGATATCTCGGGAGTCATCATCATTGCGCAATCTGCGGTACATGATCTGTGGACCCCAGGCAAGAGTGCCATTCACAAAGATTCGTTTAAAGGCCACCAAATTGACACTCACTCCCGGATGAAGAGATAATCCCACCGATGAAATTGTGTGGATGTCGCGATAACTCTGGTAATAGTCAACTGGAACGATTGAAGGAACAATGTCTTCATTGCTTTGTATGCGCTGATAATACAAATTGGAGATAAAGACCCAGGTGGCTGCAGACTTCAATTGCCTGTGGGTATTCGAATAAGCCGCTTTGTAGGAAAAACGTTTTTTCTTATTTCGAAAATAGATATGCTTCAATTTAAAAGTTCGAACAGAGAGATCGTTGTTTTGGAAATAGGGAGTCGAGTCATTGAAGGCCGGAATGTTGGCGATATTCTCGTCAAAAAAACCCTGATAATATCTGTATGAAGCCTCATAGCGCGATTTTTTGGTGTTAAGACCCACAGACAAATTTCGTGCAGATGATTTGCCTTGTCGTTTTTCCGTATTCTCATCAATTGGTGTTTTCCAGCTAAGTGCAAACGATATTTTATCCCAGTCGAAAGCAAAACCTTGCACCAATTTGGAAGAACATTTGTAATTGATTTTGGAGGCCCCGGTGGTATCGGCTGCTGCATTTTGGGTTAGATAGAGATTTTGATAGCGGTAGGACTGAAAGATAGAAACGACCAGTCTGTTTTTGTAGATCTGGACAAAGTTGGTGTCGAATTGGGCGCGAGCTATCATCACGCTGCAAAGCGCAAAAAGGAGTGTGATCAAGGATCTTTTCATACCAGAATCAATCATACGCCGAAAATAGAAAAAGGCTGCAAAATGCAGCCCTCTTCTTAGTATTCTTGATTAAATTCTGATTACTCAGCAGAACCTTCGTCAGTTTTCTTTTTGCGCGGAGCACGTGGCTTCTTTTCA
>JBJXFC010000152.1:0-4832 GCA_046153915.1 Flavobacteriales bacterium | reverse complement strand
TGTTTGTATTGGTGAATAACAAATCTTGGATCATCAACGTCTTGGTTAACAATAGTTCCATCACCTAGGTCCCATGCGAAAATTCGCCCGCCAGTACTTAGGTTTTGAAAAACAATTGAGTCTGGATAACAAACATTGTTGAACCCTGGCTTAGACAAGGCTAAGTTGTTTGTATTAAAGATGGCTCTTAGCGAAGATAAATCAAATTTGAATGCGGCATTGTTGCAATTTGGGCTTCTGTTAAGTCGAGATTTCGCATTGGGTGTCGTTGGAAAATCCGATGTTGATTGGCCGGTAGTATTTCCAAACTGGCAACCAGAGCACACTGAGTGATATACAATGCCAAACTTATCGAAACGCGAAGTGCCCCCATCTACATGTGTCTTAGAAGAACCACCGCCCAGATATGTTGAATACACGAGCTGAGTGGCATCGCCATTTAACACCATAAAATAAAAGTCAGAGCCAGATGTTGTTTTCTGAAAGGCATCGTTGGTGATAGGCATGCCAAACGTAGTGCTTGGCCAGAAACCAATACCAGAATTGACAACGCCTCCCCATCCTGCCATGTAAATATTGTCACAGTCATTCACCAAAAATGCAGTGGGGGAGATGTTAGGAATAATCGAGCCGCTGCTAGACCCCGAACCAAAAGTGGTGGAGAATTGCAACGTGCTTAAATCAGCGGAAAATTTTTGCAAAAACTGTCCGCTGTTTGGATTGCGATAGACTCCGGGCGTAATCGGTATTTGACCAGTCGTTTGTCCATAGCAAAATACATTTCCTGAAGAATTCAGGTCGATGAAGTAAACTTGATCGAATTGGGTTGTACCAGTAAGTGTGGCATTTAGTATTGCACTTCCATCTGCAGCCACACGCGCAATCCAGCCATCAACAGTGCCGTTAAAAATAGTTTGGTAGGCACCATTAGTTGTAGGGAAATTAGTACTAGTAGTGCCCCCAGCCAACAAGATGTTTTTGTTCGCATCAAATTTGATCGAGTAAGCCGCATCAAAACCGGATCCGCCCAGATAGCTCGACCAAATAATGGTAGATAAATCAGAAGCCAATTTTACAACCACTCCATCGGTAGTACCTCCATCAAAAGAACTATCAAATCCGTTGACTGTTGGGAAGTCAGCAGATCCCGTGACTGAACTGATATACACGCTCCCCAAATCATCCGTAATCACATCACCACGCATTTCATCTCCATAGTTGGCGACCAGTAGGCCTCCCGATTGCTTGGGTAAATTCAACCCATCGTTACCGGATCCTCCAAGGAACGTGGATCCAACCAACCTGTCTCCCTGTGGTGATAGGCGAGTAACCACAATATCCCACTGGTCGTCTGAAAACAATACTCGATTAAAAATTGTCGTGCCTAGATTAAACGTTCTATCAAACGAAGTAGCACCGGTAGGGTAGTCGGACGATCCAGAGATGCCAAGCACAACTAAATCGCCTGTTGTCTTGTCAACCACCAGACTTTCGGGAGAATCGTTACCTGAACCACCCAGGTGAGTAGCGTATAGAAACCTCGTGCCTGCTGAATCATATTTAATGATGGCCATATCAAAACTTCCCCGATTGTTTGTTTGAAAAGCACCCGTTGTGGCAGGGAAAAACCCGCCAAGGTTTTGCTGCGTCACACCAGCCGAGTAAAGTGTTCCATGTTCACCGGGTGTTGCTGTACTACCCCAATTGTCGGCAGTAGACCCCGAGTAGGTTGAAAAAATCAAAAGTGGGTCGATGACCAATGTGCGGCATTCGTCATAGTCGTTGGGAAATGAAAAGGAGGTTGCCTTGTTTTGAAGATTGTACTCACTTGCTACTATTTGTCTGGTGTTATTGTCATCAAGCTGATAAGAAAATGGTATTACTTCTGTCAGCAAACCCACATTCGTTTCAATTTTCAGCGACTTATTTATTTTCTCGATGCCATCTACGCCACAGTATTCAATTTTGATTTGGGAAGGGTCGGCTTCCGGCCTTACGATGAAGTCGTATTTGAGGTTATTGCCAACAGAAGAAACGCGAAAATCAATTCCGTTATACACGTTTTGATAAAGAATTGAAGAATAGGCCAATGCGTTGGTAGCCCACCGACAAGAATCGCTGCCTAGGAAATAATTTGTATAGCCATCCAGCGGTTTCTCTACGGTTGCCTTTGCCTGATAATTGGATCCTATTAAATTTATCAGGAAGTAATGGCCGGCTACCGGATCATTAGAACGTTGGCCATCAGATTCGTTGATGGTTCCATGGCTCGCCAGATGGCGGTGCTCCATTTCTTCCAAATCTAAGAGCAAAACAGAAAAGCCTTTTGCGGATATTCCCACACGGCCCCCTGGCACCTGAGCCTCGAAATCTATGTCGCTATTCCATTGGCCTTTGTTCTCAATAAACTTAAGGCCATCGGCATTCTGGCCAATTGTGTAGAATGTAACGAATAAGAAAAGGAATGTAAAACGCATGCCAGCTCAAATTTACCAATTTCATACAATGCGAGAAATAGCTTTTGCTTTGTCTGTGGGTTTATAAACCTTGCTTCGCGCTACTGGTGATTTGGGTGAGCTTGATTGTCGCCAAAAGAAAATCAAGAAGCAGAAAATCTTCAGTCGACAAGACTTGGTAGTGTATTTGTGAGGGTCACTGGTGCTACCATTTTATATTTATTACTGACGATATACAGTCTATTTCGTGACCTAGATGTTTGTGAATTACCGTTAAAATAGGTAATTTAACCTAGATTAAATCAATCAATAAATTGAGTTTACAAGAGACCAAGTATTGATTTTTTACTTTATCATTACTATTTGAAATAGCTTGATATGAAAGTGCTTTTTTACACGCGCGAATATCCGCCCTATGTTTATGGAGGAGCTGGTGTTCACGTAGAATACCTGGCCCGCGAATTATCTAAGTTAATGGAAGTGGAAGTGCGATGTTTTGGCGATCAGGACAACAGTGGCGAGCACTTGCGCATACTCGGATTCAACTCAGATTCACTTTCTCTTACCAATACAAAAGCTGAGTTAGCACCCATCTTTAAAACCCTTTCTACCTGCATTCAAATGAACAGCGGTTCGATGAATACTGACCTCGTGCACTGTCATACCTGGTATGCTCAGTTTGCCGGCATCTTATCAAAACTCTGCTATGGCACACCTTTGGTGGTGACCACTCATTCTCTGGAACCTCTTAGACCGTGGAAGCGGGAACAGTTGGGTAGGGGATATGATGCTTCATCATGGATCGAAAAAACAGCAATTGAAATGGCTGATGCAGTTATTGCAGTCTCTCAGGAAACCAAACAGGATGTACTGAAATACTTTAGCGTAGATGAAAAAAAGGTAAGCGTTATTTATAACGGTATTGACTTGGATGAGTATGCCGTCACTACCGATACGCAAGCACTCGACAAATTCGGAATACACAAATCAAAACCGTATGTACTTTTTGTCGGCCGCATTACTCGGCAAAAGGGAATCATACATCTGGTAAACGCCATCAAGTACATCGATAGCGATACGCAGATTGTTTTATGTGCCGGTGCTCCCGATACCGAAGAGATCGGCCGCGAAATGAAACAACGTGTAGGAGAGGTTCAGAAAACCAGGAGTAACGTGATCTGGATCGCTGAGATGGTCAGCAAAAAAGATGTCATCCAATTGTATTCGCATGCAGCAGTGTTCTGCTGCCCATCTATTTATGAACCGTTTGGGATCATCAACATTGAAGCGATGGCGTGCAAAACCGCTGTCGTGGCAAGTAGTGTGGGTGGTATCAAAGAAGTAGTGGTGGATGGCGAAACAGGAATTCTCGTGCCATTGGAACAAGAAACGACAGCTCCGTTTGAAGCTGCCCGTCCTGACCAATTCGCAAGAGATTTGGCCACTGGGATTAATAAACTGATGAGCGATAAAAAATTAAGAGAAAGCATGGGCGTTCTTGGAAGAAAAAGAGTAGAAGACTATTTTGACTGGAAGGCGATCGCTCAACAAACACAGCAACTGTATAAAAAAATATTGGGTCATGATAAATGATGATGTTATTGCGATTATCCTGGGCGGTGGCCAGGGATCGCGCTTGTATCCATTGACAGCCAAGCGTTCTAAACCGGCTGTACCCATTGCCGGGAAATACCGATTGGTCGATATCCCCTTGTCGAATTGCATCAATTCGAATATCAGTAGGATGTTCGTTCTCACACAGTTTAACTCAGCCTCTCTCAACCGCCATATCAAGAATACTTACAATTTTAGTTTGTTCAGCCGGGCGTTTGTTGACGTATTGGCTGCCGAGCAAACGATGTCCAACAAGAATTGGTTTCAGGGTACTGCCGATGCCGTACGTCAAAGCATGCACCATTTTCTTAATCACGATTTTAAGTATGTATTAATTCTTTCTGGGGATCAGTTGTATCAAATGGATTTTAATGTGCTGATTGAGCGACACATTGAGAGCGGTGCCCGAATTTCCATTGCTACGCTGCCGGTTAAAGCAGAGGAGGGTGTTGAGTTTGGTATTATGAAGACCAATCAAGAGAATATGATCACTAGCTTTATTGAAAAGCCGAATGCCGATGAAATTCTAAAATGGAAATCAGAGGTGAGTGATTATATGAAATCCGAAGGTCGTTTTTACCTGGCTTCAATGGGTATCTATGTGTTTGACCGAGATTTGTTGATCGAGCTCATGAATGACCCAAGCACGAATGATTTTGGAAAAGAAATCATTCCTCAATCCATTGGTAAACACAAGGTACTCAGTTATCAATTTGAAGGGTATTGGACGGACATCGGAAACATACGTTCCTACTACGAAGC